>DATFDA010000210.1:0-10917 GCA_035252525.1 Candidatus Angelobacter sp.
GGGAGCGCATTTCGCTGAAGTTTACTGGCCGATTGCGCTCATGAATCTGGACCGAATTCCTGCCGCACATGGTGATTTGCGGGCGCCGAGCCCCGGCCAGATGGACAAAGTCATGCTGCTGGCAGGTTTGGCATTCAGCGCGTGGCTTGGCCGCGGAAATCTCAGCGTGCTCATTGCCCCAGAGATCAAAGGAGAGCAGCGTCCGCCGCAGCTTATCCCGCGCGCCAACCAGAAACTTAATGGCTTCAGTGGCTTCAATCGAGCCTACCAGGTTTACCGCGCTGTTCAGGATTCCTGCCGTGTCGCAGGTCTCCACCATCCCTTCCGGTGGGGCGGGGAAGACGCATGAAAGGCAAGCCGTTTCGCCCGGAATGATGTTCATGGTCACGGCGTAGGCGGCAACCGCAGCGGCGTAAATCCAGGGCTTCCCGTACTTCACGGCACAGTCATTGATCAGATAGCGCGTCTCAAAATTGTCAGTTGCGTCCAGTATCAGGTCGGCTGAACTCAGCAGTGGTTCAGCGTTGTCGGGCGTAAGGTCAGCCACTTCCGCGCTGACCTCCACCTCTGAATTGAATGCGGCGATCTTGCGGGCGGCAGCCACAGCCTTAGGCAGGGAGTCTGCGGCATCAGCTTCATCGAACAGGCTCTGCCTCTGCAGGTTGCTGGGCTCAACGTAGTCGCGATCAATGATTTTGAGGTGGCCCACTCCGGCCCGCGCCAGCAGCGACGCAACGCAGGTTCCGGTGGCCCCACAACCTACCAACACCACTCGCGATGTCCGCAGTTTGTCTTGTCCCGCAGCACCAATGCCCTGAAAGAGCACCTGGCGCGAATATCGGTCCGCGAATTCCATTCGCTGTTTATTATAGGTGTTGGGCGATTGCAAGTAGCCAACGGGAATGAGTTCAGGCTTGTACCTTAGGAGAGCCGCTGCTGTGCAACAAAGGTATAAGCTACTGACATCACAGTAGATAAAGCACGAAAATTCAGAAGAGGCAATTTTTTGGCGCGTTTCCGACCACCATGCCTGGCCTTCGTGTTGTGGTTCGCCGTCTGTGCTGCCCAGCAGCAGTCGGTCACGTCTGCGCGGCAAACGCCGGCGTCTGCCCCTGTCCATTCGGCCACGCAAGCGCCGCAAGGTCTCAATGCTTTGCAGGGGCTGAAGGTTACTGATATTCAGATCAAAAGTGAGGCGGTGGAACATCCGGAGTGGCTGCTAAACTCGCTGCCGCAAAAAGTCAACGATCCTCTAGACAAGTACAAAGTCAGAGAGTCGGTGCAGGTGCTTTACAACACAGGCCGGTTTTCTGAAATCCAGGTGGAAGCCCAGCATACCGCCCCTGACGCGGTTGCGCTCACTTTTGACACGCGGGAAAACTACTTCATCGGATCGCTGAATTCTGAGGGCTCAACCACCCGTCCCACGGATAGCCAGCTCATCACATCCAGCAAGCTGGTGCTGGGCGAGTTGTTTACTGACGACAAAGTGAAGGACGGGATCCAGCACATGCAGCGGACACTCCAGGAGAGTGGATACTACAAGGCAACGATCCAGCCGTTTTATGAGTGGGACTCGCGTAATCAGCAGGTCACGATCCAATTCGTGGTCAACAAGGGCAATGCGGCGCACATAGGAACGATCAAGGTCACCGGCGATTCCGGACTCACGCTGGACCGCGTGAGCGAGATTACCGGGCTTCGCACCGGCAATCAGGTGGCGGCAGATCGTATTACCCGCGCGCTGCAAAAGCTGCGCAAACATTACCAGTCAGAGAAGCGCCTGGAAGCCCAGGTGGTAATGACGGAACGCAGCTACCATCCCGAGAACAACACGGTAGATTACAGCTTTGATATCAACCGCGGGCCGGTGGTGGATGTTCGAGTGGAAGGCGCGAAGCTCCGCCAGGGCAAAATCAAAAGGTTTGTTCCCATTTACGAAGAAAACGCTGTGGATGACGACCTGCTCAATGAAGGCGCGCGCAACATACGCGACTATTTCCAGAGTCAGGGTTATTTTGATGTAAGGGTCAGCTACAACCAGCTCCAGCCGGCTAATGATCGGCGTGAAGTGGTTTATTACATTCAGCGCAATGAGCGGCACAAATTCGTGGAACTGGCAATCACCGGCAATCACTACTTCAGCCGGGAAGAGATACGCGAGCGCATGTCGCTCCAGCCTTCTGGCGGACTGCTGCTCTGGGGGACGTTTAGCCAGTTCATGCTCGCGCGCGATGTGCAGGCGATTCAGACGCTCTACTCGAACAACGGCTTCCGCGATGCCAAAATCACGCCGCAGGTGACTGACAACTATCAGGGCAAAAAGGGCAGCCTGAAGGTCACGGTGAATATAGAAGAAGGCCAGCAGACAACCGTAGGAACGCTCACCATTGAAGGCAATTCCGCTGTTTCCAATGATGACATCCGCACCATGATCTCAGCCAGTGAGGGCCAGCCCTACTCCGACACCATGGTCATCAACGATCAAACAGAGGTGACTGACGGCTACTTCAACCGCGGTTTCCCCCAGATGCGGTTTGAGTACCAGACCACGCCGGAGCCGCAGGATCCACACAAGGTGGACATTACTTATAAGATCACTGAAGGCCCGCAAATCTATGTAGACAAGGTGCTGTATTCCGGCCTGCATTACACCAAGGGCTTTGTGGTGCAGCGGGAGATGAAAATCCAGCCCAACGAACCGCTTAGCCAGCAGCAGATGCTGGACTCTCAACGCCGCCTTTACGATCTGGGGATTTTCAATGAAGTGAATATGGCAGTGCAGAATCCTGACGGGGATGCCACTCACAAAAACGTAAACTTCCAGTTGGCGGAAGCCAAGCGCTACACATTCAATTACGGTGTAGGGCTTGAGGTGCAGACCGGCCAGCCCACCGGGACCACGAATCCGCAAGGCAAGACGGGCATCAGCCCACGAGTTTCGTTTGACATCACACGGCTGAACTTCCGCGGGCGCGACCACACTGTCACCTTGAAGACCCGCTACGGCAACCTGGAAAAATTGGGGCTGATTGGTTATGACGCGCCGCGCTGGTTTGATTTTGAGCACCTCTCGCTGAACCTTACAGCGTTCTACGAGCAGACAAATGACGTAAGGACATTTACCGCCAAGCGTCTGGAAGGCTCAGCAGAGATCAAGCAGGAAATTGACAGGGCCACAACGCTGCTCTACCGCCTCATCTACCGCCGCGTCAGTACCTCAAGCCTGGTGATTGATCCCAACCTGGTCCCGCTCTTCTCGCAGCCTGTGCGAGTAGGCATGCCGGATTTCAGTTATCTCCGCGATACAAGGGACAATCCCATTGAATCTCGGAAAGGCTCTTTTACCAGTTTTGATATTGGCGTTGCGGCGGGAGCGTTTGGCTCTGAGCCGAGCTTTACCCGGCTGGTGGCGCAGAATTCCACGTACTATCAGTTCCACAAGCGCCGCTGGGTTTTTGCCAGATCTACGCGCATTGGAGTTGAAGAGCCCTTCGGCAGCACCAGTGCCGCCATTGCCGCGCCTGGGCCGGGAGCGCCGCCGCCAACGTCATTTATCCCTCTCCCCGAACGATTCCTTGCCGGGGGCAGCACCACGCATCGCGGCTTCGGCATCAACCAGGCCGGCCCGCGCGACCTCACTACCGGCTTCCCTCTGGGCGGGGAAGCGCTCTTCATCAACAATCTCGAAGTGCGCACGCCTCCACTCCCGTTCCCATGGGTGGGAAATAACCTCAGCGCTGTGTTGTTTCACGACATGGGAAACGTATTCACCACGCCGATTGAGATGGTCCATAATTTGTTCCGGTACACGCAGCAGGACCGCAGTGCCTGCCTGAGTCCTACCACCACCGTTTGCAATTTTGACTATGTTTCGCATGCCGTGGGCGCGGGAATTCGCTACCGCACCCCGGTTGGTCCAGTGAGTCTGGATGTGGGCTACAATCTGAATCCGCCTGCTTTCCCCGTTACAGCGCCCACGGACGGCACGCTGCCACGCGCCGACGTGCTGCGCAGGTTCAATATCTTTTTCAATATCGGGCAGACCTTCTGATGCGGCTGCGTTTCCAACTCGTGCTCCTGCTGGCCGTTGCCACAGTAAGTTCCGCGCAGGTGGTGGACCGCATGGTGGCCGTGGTGAACAAGCGCGTAATCCTGGAAAGCGAACTGGACCAGGCAGTGCGGCTCGAATTTCTGATGGCGGGCAAGCCCTTGGACAAGGCCACGCCGGCTGACCGGATCGCCACGCTGGATCGCCTGATCGATCGTTCTCTTCTGGATCAGCAAACGGTTCGCTCAGAGATGCTGGACCCCGAGCCTCAGGAACTTGCCGACAAAATGGCGGAGATTCGCCGTCAACTGCCTGGCGCGCAGACGGACGAAGGCTGGCAGAAAATCCTCAATGGTTACGGTTTGACCCAGCAGGACCTGGAAGAGAACCTCAAGTCTCAGATGCGGATTCTGCGCTTGATTGACATGCGTTTCCGCGGCCTGGTACGAGTGGATCGCAGTGCCATTGAAACCTACTACCATGACAAGCTTGTCCCGCAACTGAAAGCACAGGGCGCAGCGGCGCCGCCGCTGGACGATGTATCCCCGAAAATTGAACAGATTCTTATGGAACAGGGCATTGATGACATGCTTGCCCGCTGGATGGATACGCTGCGCGGCCAGGCGCATATTGAGAAGATGATCAGTGATGGCGGCGAATCTCATGAGGCGCGGCCGTGAGCACCGTTGTTGCAGCTCCGCCGGGAAAAAAGAAGCGCCTGCGCAAGGCGATTGCCGGCGCTGCCGTTGCTCTTCTGATTTTTCTCGGCGTGGCAGCTCTCTACCTGAATAGTGACTCTTTCCGGAAGAGTGTGCGCAATAAGGTGGTGGCCCAACTTGAGCACATGACTGGCGGCAAGGTGGAACTGCAGTCTCTCGACTGGAAATGGACTTCACTTCACCTTGAGGCGCGGGGGCTCACTATTCATGGTCTTGAATCGCACGCGGAAGCGCCATACGTTCATGCTGACCGTATTGGTGTGAGCGTAAAGATTGTTTCGCTTTTCTCGCGGCAAATCGCGCTCAGCAATGTCTCTGTTGACCATCCCACCGTTCACATAATCATCTATCCTGACGGCTCCACCAACCAGCCGGCGCCTCGCAAACAAGAGGCCGGCGCAGCCTCTTCTCCAGAGCGATTGTTTGATCTCGGCATCACTCACCTTGAAGTCAGCAATGGAATGCTTCTGCTGAACCAGGAACAGATTCCGTTTGCGCTTACGGGTGATCGTCTCTCGGCAGGCATCAGCTACTCACCCAATGAAAAGGGCTATGAGACGAATCTTTCCATGTCTTTGGCTTCGGCGAAGTGGCGGAACATCGATGCCCGGCGCGGCGACATCGACATACAATTGCTGCTGCGCACCAATGAGGCAGATATCCGGTCATTGCGTATTGCCAGCCAGGGATCCACTTTGCAGGCCGGCGGCACCCTTGAGAATTACAACCAACCTGAAGTGCAGTTGCAGTATGCGGCTTCGCTCGATCTCGCAGATGCAGGCAAGCTGAGCGGAACGCCGGAGCTTCGGGGTGGCCGAGCTGACCTCAAGGGAACACTGGATTACAGGAGCAGCCGCTATCTTACCCGTGGCAACATCAACGTAAAAAAACTGGAATGGAAAAATAGTGAACTCCACGTTTCTGATGTGGATGGTGCAGCAGCGTACACTCTGGATCGCGACAAGTTTTCTTTGTCGAAATTAACCAGCAGAATTTTGGGCGGGACCGCGAACGGAGGATTACAGGTAAGCAACTGGAATTCCAGCGGGCAGAGCCCCAGGGCCAGACCACAGAAAGGCGCACTCAACCTCCAGCTTTCCGGAGTGGAGGCAAACAGGCTGGCGAACGCCGCCGCAGAACCAGGAATACCCATTCGCAAGCTGGAACCGGTGGGCAGCATTTCCGGCACGGTGAAAACCACATGGAGCGGGTCGTCTCAGCCCGCCGTTGCGGAAATGAATCTGGAGGTGAATCCTCCGCAGAATCCGGCTCCGCAGCAGATGCCGCTGACCGGCCAGTTGCATGCGGCTTTCCGTGGCGATTCCCATGTTCTCGATGTCGCGGCGCTGAGCCTGGCTACGCGGGCCATTCGCGTGAACGCCACAGGCGAGCTTGGCTCAGACAAGGCGCAGGCCAAAGTTTCAGTGAACTGCACCAGCTTGTCTGAGATCAGGCCCATGCTTGCGGCGCTGAGTCCGGGTACACGCATTCCGGTAGTAATTGAAGGGCGCGCTTCATTCAACGGCTCCATCTCCGGGAAATTCAATGCACCCTCCATCCGCGGGCGGCTTAATCTGGAAAATTTCGATACTGAAACCTCGCCATTGCAAGTGCTGGAAGCTACGGCCGTGCCTCCGCTGCGCGCGCAGCAGGTTCAGCGCATCCATTGGGATTCACTGGTGGGCGACCTTAGCTATTCGCCATCGAATATTGCGCTCAAAAACGGAGTCCTCCATCGCGGCAAGGCGAATGCAACTTTTTCTACCAGCGTTGCTCTGCGCCAGGGACGTGTTGATGAGAACACCAGCGCCATCAGCCTTGCACTGCATTTGCAGGACGCGCCGGTGGAGGAGCTTGAGCCTCTGCTGGGCCTGGGATATCCGGTTACCGGAATTCTGGCCACAGACCTCAACGTCACCGGCACTCCCGCCAATCCTCAGGGAAGAGGCAGCGTTCAAATCAACAAACTTACAGCGTACGGCGAGCCTTTCCGCGTTTTTCGCAGCCAGGTGCAGATTGCCGCCAACACAATCCAATTGCGCGATATTTTTCTGGCCCACAACGGCGCTTACCTTACCGGAAACTTTTCTCATGATTTCGCGGCCAATTATTCTGAGTTTGACCTGACGGGCCAGAACATTGATCTTGCGTCGATGCACCTGTTCGAGCTGCCCCGGCTTACCATCGCCGGCAAAGCCGCATTTCACTTGACCGGATCAGGCAGGGAAGATGCGCCTGTGCTCAATGGGCAATTAGACCTGGACGACCTGGTGCTGAATCGGGAGACGGTCGGCGCCATGAAGATCACTGCAGAAACGCACGGCTCTGACATGAAATTGCAGGGACGCTCGCAATTTGAAGGCTCCTCTCTGAACATGGATGGCGACATTCAGTTGCGCGGCGACTGGCCCGGCCAAATGAAATTGAAGTTCGCCAACCTGGATTTTGATCCGTTGATTCGGGCTTATTTTCAGGGACAGATCACCGGCCACTCTTCCATCGCCGGCGCCATTGATATTCACGGGCCGTTCCGGCGGCCGCGCGATCTGGTCATCAGCGGCGAAGCGGACCAGCTATCAGCGGAACTGGAGCACATCAAGCTGCACAATGACGGCCCAGTGCATTTCTCCATGGATACGGAATATGCGCGCATGGACCAGTTTCATTTGATTGGGGAGAACACAGACGCTTATGTGCAGGGCGGCATGAGGCTTTCCAGCGACCACTCGCTTGACCTCCGCACCAGGGGCCGGGTGGACCTGCGACTGCTGCAAGGATACAACCCCAATATCATTGCTTACGGCCCGGCGAATTTTACGGTGAACGTGGGCGGCACGCTGGCGCATCCGCAGATGAGCGGACAGGTGGACCTGGTGGATGCCGGCATTTCTTTTCTTGACCTGCCGAACGGGCTCAGCCATATCAACGGCACACTGGTGTTCGCACAGGACCGCATCCGAATTCAAAAACTCACGGCCCAGACCGGCGGCGGCGAGTTGAACGTCGGCGGCTTTCTGGCATACCGCAACGGGCTCTACTTTGATCTAACTGCCACAGGAAGGGACGTTCGCTTGCGCTATCCGCCGGGCGTAAGCGCCTCGGCTGATGCCACACTGCGCTACACGGGATCTGCCAAGGCCTCGTTACTCACGGGCGATGTCACCGTGACCCGCTTCGGCATGAACCCGAATTTTGATTTCGCCAACTACCTCGCGCAGAACAGGAAAGCGCCAGCGCTCAGCACTCTGAATCCGTTTCTTGATAATCTCCGGCTCGACGTGCACATTACGTCTACGCCGGAGCTGAGAGTAGAAACCTCGCTGGCGAAACTTTCCGGTGACCTGGACTTGCACCTTCGCGGCACGGCGGCCAGGCCGGCGTTGCTGGGGCGCGTGAACATTGCTGAAGGTGACATCTTCTTTCAAGGCACGAAGTATCGTCTGGAGAGAGGGGATATCAGCTTTACTAATCCCGTGACGATAGAGCCGGTCATCAACATGGAAATGTCAGCCAGGGTGCAGGATTACGACATCACCATCGGGTTGCATGGCACAGTGGCCGCCGGCAAAAGTTTGAGTATGACCTACCGCTCCGATCCGCCGCTCTCAAATGCCGACATTATTGCGCTGCTGGCGTTTGGACGCACACGCAGCCAGGGACTCTACGCGGCGTCGCAGCCGGGGCCGGCAGGCAATGACAGCTCATCAGCATCGAACGCCATACTGGGCCAGGCGCTGAATGCTACTTTCAGTGATCGCGTGCAGCGGCTCTTTGGGGCAAGCCGGGTAAAGATTGATCCGCAGTTCATCGGCTCAGAAAACAATCCCAGCGCGCGCGTCACCATTGAGCAGACCATCAACAACAACATTACGCTTACCTACATCACCAGCCTCACGCAATCGGCGGAAACGGTGGTGCAGGTGGAATACAACATCAATAAGAATGTTTCCATCGTAGCTGTCAGGGATGAGAACGGGGTGCTTGGATTTGACGTGCACATCCGCCGGCGCAGAAAGTGAATGCTTGCAACCATGCCAGACCAGCCATTCTTGGCAGAACGAAGTGCTATGGTGGAAGACCAGTTGCGCCGTCGCGGCATCTCCGATGAGCGGCTGCTGGGAGCGATGCGCCGGGTGCCAAGACACGAATTCATCAGCCGGGAACAATGGGAGCAGGCCTATGCGGACCATCCCATCACCATTCCGGAGCAGCAGACCACATCCCAACCCTACATCATCGCCGCAATGATCCAGGCGGCTGAGATCAAGCCGGGAGATAAAGTGCTGGAGATAGGCGCGGGTTCCGGATATCAAACCGCGCTGCTGGCCGAACTCGCGGCCCAGGTCATTGCGCTGGAGCGGTATTCCACGCTGGCTGACTCAGCCCAAGCCACCCTGCAACGGTTGGGCTATCGCAACGTAGTGGTAGTGGAAGGTGACGGCACGTTGGGTTGGGAGCCTGCGGCACCATACGACGCAATGATCGTCTCGGCCGCGGCGCCGCGCATTCCTCCCGCGCTGCTGGAACAGCTTGCTATTGGCGGAAGGCTGGTGATTCCCATCGGCGATGCTCACCAGCAGACGTTGCAGCTCTTCCACAAGCAACCGGATACCGCTATTTCCCGCACCATGCTGGAAGGTTGCCGGTTCGTTCCGCTGATTGGCAGGCACGGATTTGCGGCGTGATGTTTACCATTTCAAATTCAGAAGCGCTCAAAACAGGCTGCAACAGCAAGCTAAAGGCTAAGAGCTAAGAGCCAAGAGCTGATTCCATTACAATATCCAGTGCCTCTTTTCACCAACATCAAAGTCACGCTCGAGATGATCAAGTGGGAGCACTCAATTTTTGCGCTCCCGTTTGCGCTTTGTGGCGCGATGCTCGCGGCGGGCGGCCTGCCCACTGCGGCCCAGCTTGGCTGGATTATTCTCTGTATGGTTTCGGCCCGTTCGGCGGCAATGGCGTTTAACCGGCTGGCCGACGCGCAGATTGATGCAGCAAATCCTCGCACGGCCACCCGTGCCATTCCCGCAGGGGTGCTGTCACAAAAATTTGTCGGCGCATTTGTGGTGGTTTCCTGTGCCATTTTTATTGCCGGTGCTTCTCAACTCAATCGGCTTACGCTGCTTTTGTCGCCAGTGGCGCTCTCGGTAATTCTGCTCTATTCCTATACCAAGCGCTTTACCCGCTGGTCGCACATTGTCCTCGGCATCGCTCTGGGTATTGCTCCGGCGGCGGCATGGATAGGCGTCCGTGGTTCGCTTGATCCGCGCATTCTGCTGCTGACGGCGGCCGTGACCTTCTGGGTAGGTGGGTTTGACGTGCTCTATGCCTGCCAGGATGTTGAATTTGATCGTGCGTATGCGTTGAATTCTGTCCCGCAGGCCTGGGGCGTCGCGCGCGCTCTCTGGCTGGCGCGAGCGTTGCACGTTTTGATGCTGGGCTTGTTGGTAGTCTTGGTAATCACGTTTGGACTGGGCAAGGTCGCCTTTGCCGGTGTGGCGCTGGTTGCGCTGTTGCTGGCCTACGAGCACTTGCTGGTTTCCTCAACGAATCTCAGCCGCTTGAATGCGGCCTTCTTCACCATGAATGGTGTGATTTCCGTCATCTTTTTCGTGTTTGTCGCAACTGACCTGCTGCTACGCCGTTCCTGAGCCGCTCTGTCACTACTGGCGGTTGATGGCGAATCTCTGGTTCTTTCGGCTCAGTAGCCCTTGCGCTACAGTGGGGGTCTTTCATCCTTTAAACTGATCTCTGCATGCGTGACCCGGTTGAACTCGAAATCTTCAAGAGCCTTTTCCACTCGATTGCAGAGGAGATGGGAGCGGCGCTGCGGCGCACGGCTTTTTCTCCGAATATTAAAGAGCGGCGTGATTACTCCTGTGCTGTGTTCAATGGCGGAGGCGAAGTCGTCGCCATGGGTGATCACATGCCGGTGCATCTGGGATCAATGCCGATGTCTGTCCGTGCTGCGGTGGAAAAGCTCACGCTGGGGCCGGGTGACGTTGCCATACTGAATGATCCATTCTGCGGCGGAACGCACCTGCCGGACATCACGCTGGTGGCGCCTGTGTTTCTGGCGCAAAAGTCGCGACCGAAGAGCAGGAAGACCAAACTTGAGCTGAAGCCCGCGTTTTATGTGGCTTCGCG
>DATFDA010000211.1:0-4015 GCA_035252525.1 Candidatus Angelobacter sp.
GCGTCAAACATGGGAATTGACATCTCTCAGTTTGCGGACACAAACACATTTGCCGCCGTTCGCATCCGTCTATCCGCAACCGCCACCGCTGGAGTGGTTTTCAATGACAACAATGTTTTTGGGGATATGGACGCATCAGGCAATACCTTCCTTGCTCTGGGCTGCGATGCGGACAATGCCGCCAGCTACACCGGCTATTGCGCTGATTTTCGCGGCGACACCGTAGGAAACAAGGTAACAATGGGATTCGGCATCATGCCAGATGCCGGAAAGCTGCATTTCTCCAATGCCTTCAGCCAAACCGCGAATATGGTTGTAAAACTTCAAGAACAGCCGAAAATGTAGCTTTTAAGGTTGCGCGCACGGAGAGGTCACATCACTCGCGGCGCTTCAATGCCCATTAGTTCAAGGGCGGTGATCAGCGACCGCCGTACCACTGCGGCAGTCGCCAGCAGGAACCGCTTGCGGGGCTCTTCAGCCTCGGTGAGGATGTGGTGCTTGTGGTAGAAGTTGTTGAACATCTGCGCCAGTTGGAACGCATATTTGGCCGCGTGCGAAGGTTCAGTGGTGACGATGCACTGGCGCACGATGGCGGAAAGCTGTCCGGCACGAAGCCATAGCTCCCAGAGTTCATCGTCTTCCGTGAGAAACCGCCAATCAACACCGTCGGTAAGAACTTCTTCTGGCTGCAATCCCGCTTTCCTGAAAATGTTACTGGCGCGGACGATAGCGTACTGCGCGTAGGGGCCAGTCTCGCCTTCAAAGCTCAGGGCTTCTTTGAAATCGAAGGCGATCACAGAAGCCTTAGTGACCTTGAGCATAAAGTAGCGCAGCGCCCCAATGGCAATCTGGGTCGCGATCTTGTGGCGCTCTTCTGCGGACATCTCAGGATGGCGGACATCCACTTCTTTTTGGGCCGCGGTGATGAGAGAGTCGATCAGGTCATCAGCTTTGACGCCAAAACCTTTTCGGCCTGAGACCTCGATGTAAGCGCGCTTTTTGTCTTCTTCCGGCACATCATAGCCGAGCTCGGCGGCACAGCGCGGTGTGAGCGCGACCATCTCGTACGAGAAGTGATGATAGTTGTCCGCCTGCTCGGTGTAGCCGAGGCCACGCAGGGCTTCAATCACGTTGTTTTGCGGGTCAGCCTGGCGGGAATCAATCACGTTGTAAATGGCGTGCACGCCGCCAAAATGAGGATGCTTGGGCTCACCTGATTCGGCGGAGATCCACACCTGGTGGCCGTCAGGATAACGGTAGAAATGGCGATAGCCGAAATCCTTACCCAGCAGCCCGAACTTCCAGAGATGGTAGGCGATGTCCTTGCCGACGTAAGTCACGGTGCCGTTGGATCGCACAATGACCTTGGCGTCTTCGTCCGGTCCCGATTTCGCTTCAGGAGCATTGGCGTCTCCCGTTGCGGATTGCCGTTCGGCGGGCTCCGAAGGAGATACGGCCGCTTTGCTGCCCGCGCGTGTCATCACCCAGCAGCCTTTGTTCTTGCCTTCGGTCTCAAAGTAAAGCACCCCTTTTTGCTTCATCTGCTCAAAGGCAAGGTCCCAGAAATGGAGGTGGAGGATTTCGCTCTCCTGTGGCAGGAAGTCATACTTGATGCCGAGCCGCTGCATGGTCTCAAGATGACGGCGGATGATGGCGTTGGATATCAGCTTGCCGATTGCTGCGGGCTCGTTGCCTCCTCGCTCAATGTCATGCAGAGTTTGCAGCCGCAGCTTGAGGTGCTCCTTGTCTTCTTCATACCACTGGGAGACGCGGGCGTAGAGATTCCAGCAATAGTAGTCAAAAGGTACACTGCTGGTTGGATTTGCGATCAAAGCTTCAACTTCAGCTTGAGTTTTTTTCTCGAGATAGAGGAAGCCGACTACCACGTCTGCCACCTGGACTCCGGTGTTGTCAATATAGTTCTGCACGTCCACGTGCTTGCCCGCGCCGCGAAGCAGGCGGACAAAGGTATCGCCCAGAATGGAATTGCGGAGGTGGCCGATGTGCGCGGCTTTGTTGGGATTGATGCTGGTGTGCTCCACCAGTACCTTTTCCGCTTGGGCAGGAATCGGCTTGGGCTGGGATTCGCGCAGCAACATCTGTGCAGCTTCAGCGCGGTTCAGGCGGGCGTTGATGTATCCGGCTCCGGCGACTTCAAACTTTTCAAAGCCCGGAACCCGGCCCAGCGCCGCCACAATTTCTTCGGCGATCTTGCGTGGAGCTTTACGGAGCTTTTTGGCCAGTTCAAAGCTTAGCGGCAGCGCATACTCACCCAGGCTTACATTGGGCGGCTGATCAATCACCAGCCGAGGCAATTCGAGGTCGTACTGCCGTTTGAGAAGCTCGGTGATGTGGCGGGTAAGCTGCTGCTCAAGTTCCAGATACAAGGTGCTCTGCCTTAACGCTGAATTTGGTGGCGGGTTGACCGACGCGCGTAAGTCGCTGACGGAAAAGGCGATTATAGCAAAGCCGATTGGCGCCGCCGAGGTTTGACGGGTCTCAAAGCTAACCCTATGATGAATGATTGGGGTCTCTGATGCGTATAGCCTACCTGGAATGCTTTTCCGGGATCAGCGGCGACATGTTTATGGGCGCGCTGATTGATGCTGGAGTTCCGCCCGAAGTTTTTATACGGACGGTAGAGGCCCTGAGTGTGGATGCTCGTCTGGAGATACGCCGGGTGGACCGGAGCGGGATCAGCGCTACCAAAGTAGATGTGATTGCGGCGGGAGAGAAAGAACTGCCAAGAGAGGAATTCTGGGCCAAAGAACAGGATGAACATAACGGGCACACCCATGCGCATTCTCATTCGCACGAGGCTGAACACAGTCACTCTCATACGGAGGCACACAGCCATCAGCACGATCCTGAACATGGACATGCGCATTCCCATGTCCATAACCATGTCCATAACCATGAGTCGGGAGACAGCCACAGCCATGTGCATCCTCATCGCGGGCTGAGGGAAATTCGCGAGATCATCAACAAAGCAGGCATCAGCCAGAGCGCGAAAGAGCGGGCCATCAGGATTTTTGAGGCGCTGGGCGCAGCGGAAGCGAAGGTTCACAACAGTGATATCGAAAAGATCCATTTTCATGAGGTGGGCGCCATCGATGCGATTGTGGACATTGTTTGCGCCGCGGTTGGGGCGGAAGAGTTGGGCGTGGATGAATGGGTTTGTTCGCCGCTCAATGTAGGCGGCGGAACAGTTGTTTGCGCCCATGGTACATTTCCCATTCCCGCCCCCGCCACACTCGAATTGCTGAAGCATGCGCCTGTCTACTCAGGTGAGATCCAGAAAGAGCTGGTTACGCCCACCGGAGCAGCCATTGTGAGTGTATTGGTCAGCCGTTTCTCGCAGTTTCCAGCCATGAAGCCGGAAAAAAGCGGCTACGGAGCGGGTTCACGCGACTTCAAAGGTGTTCCCAACGTGGTGCGACTGACCATCGGCGAGGCGGCGCAAATGGACGCACTGCCCGCCAGGATGGAGGAAATTACCATCCTTGAAGCCAATGTGGACGATATGACGCCGCAAATATTTGGCTATGTGATGGAGCGCGCTCTGGCTTTGGGAGCGCTGGATGTGTTTGGCACGGCGGTGCAGATGAAGAAAAATCGTCCGGGGATGCTGTTGACCGTGCTGTGCCCGCCGGAAAAGAAGCCGGCTCTAACGCGGCTGATTTTTGCCGAGACTACGACGTTGGGCGTTCGCATGCGGCAAGAATCGCGGGCCGTACTGGCGCGCAGGCACGTGAACGTACGTACGCAATGGGGAGAAGTCCGAATGAAGCTGGCCAACCTGAACGGCCACGTGAGCAACTATGCTCCAGAATACGAGGACTGCCGGCGCATTGCTGAGACGCGGCAGATCCCGCTCAAAGCGGTGATGCAGGAAGCAATTAAGATTTACCTGGAAGAAGAGAAGAATGGATAAGGGCAAAAAGTTCTACATTACAACGCCCATTTATTACGTGAACGCGCGTCCGCACATCGGACACGCCTATACCACGATTGT
>DATFDA010000212.1:0-2780 GCA_035252525.1 Candidatus Angelobacter sp.
CATCTTGATTACACTCTGTAGCGAACCCAGCTTTTTCACCTGCCGGAGCTGGTCGCGGAAGTCTTCCAACGAGAAGCCATCGCCGCCCAAAGCCTTCTTGGCGAACTCTTCTGCCTTCTTCTGGTCGATCTTATCCTGCGCCCTTTCCACCAACGTCATGATGTCGCCCATGCCCAGAATTCGGCCCACGATGCGATCCGGATGGAACGGCTCAATGGCGTCGTACTTTTCGCCCACGCCGATGAACTTGATCGGCTGCCCAGTAACCTGACGGATGGAGAGAGCTGCGCCGCCCCGGGCATCGCCATCCATCTTGGTCAGCACCACACCGGTGATGGAAAGCTTCTTGTGGAACTCTTCCGCCGAGCGCACCGCGTCCTGGCCGGTCATCGCATCCGCCACAAACAGAATTTCCTGCGGGTTGAGCAGCTTCTTGAGCGACTGCATCTCCGCCATCAACTCATCATCAATGTGGAGGCGGCCGGCAGTATCCACGATCAGGAAATTGCAGCCGGAGTTGATGGCTTCCTTGCGCGCCTCTTTGGCCAGGCGCTCAACCGTAGCTGTATCGGCATTTTCGACTTTGCCTTCGTACAGGTTGGCCTTGATTGCGTCGGCCACAACCTTCAACTGCTGGCGCGCAGCCGGACGATAAACGTCCACAGAGACCAGCATGGGGCGATGCCCGCCTTTTTTGAGCCATGAGGCGAGTTTGCCCGATGTGGTCGTCTTACCTGAACCCTGCAGGCCGGCCATCAAAATGACCGTGGGCGGTTGTGAGGCAAACTTGAGCTTGGCCGTGTCCTTGCCCAGAACTTCCACCAGCTCGTCGTGGACAATCTTTACTACCTGCTGGGCCGGAGAAAGCGCCGTCATCACTTCCTGGCCAATCGCCTTTTCCTGCACGTGATCAACAAAATCTTTGACCACTTTGAAGTTCACGTCAGCTTCCAGCAGCGCCATGCGGATTTCTTTCATGGCCTCCTGGATATTTTCCGGCGTCAGTGTCCCCTGACCCCGCAGGTTCTTAAATGTGCGTTGTAATTTTTCCTGGAGATTTTCAAACATTTTGCGAAGTTCTCTCGCGCCAGCGTTTCGCGGCAGCCAATTGCTCTGCTTCCATTTTAGCAGCCTCTCCTGAGAGCTCCTGCACACCCAGATAGCTCAGGAATGCGCGCGTCAATTCCGCTTTGAGCGCCTGGTCGTCATTCACGGGAAGCAGATGTTTCCATGCACTTAAGTCCTGGTGCGCCACAATCAGCTCAAAGGCCGTGCTGGTCACCAACATTAAGCCTATTGCTATGGCACTCCTCGGATCAGGATGACGAATACGCTCCGCATGCGTGAGAAAGAGGTTGATCAGTTGCTCTGACGTCTGTATCTCCAGCCGTGACGCTTTCTTGTAAAACGCAGTTCGGCCACGCCCATGCGCGAATTGCCGGACGGCCCGCAACAATGGCGCTTTTGCCCGGTAGTTGACCACAATGCTGTTGATGATCTGTTCGGTGAATACCCGCAGGGGAATCTCACGCGCAAGCTCGGGCGTGGTTGCGCGGAGTACAACGTCCTGGCGTTCCAGCATTCCCAGGATCGCCGTTTCCAGCAGCGCTTCCTTATCGTGAAAACGGCGGTACACGGAACCTGGCGTCAGCCCCGCATGGTCGGCAATGCGAGGTATGGTGGTGCCTTCCACTCCGTGTTGTCCCAGCACCTCAATTGCTGCGCGCAAGAGCTTCTGCAACGACTCGCGGCTACGTTCCTGTTGCGGCTCCAGTGTCTTTGTTTTCCTCGTTTTAGTTCCTTTTTTCGGCATCTGCACAAATTGTACTTGACAGAAAGACAAATGTAAATGTAAATTCACGTTTACATTTACTGAGAGTAATCCCCAGGGAGGAAAACATGGACAGCAACAATCCTTCAAACTTTTCAGTCAGATTCGCCGGTTTCGTATGCTTCTGGAACACGCCGCGCCGTTCTGGCGAGTCAACCCGCCAGCGGTTCTTCTCGATCTATCACGACTTGCGGCTAACCCTGCAGCAACACAATTCAGAGTCAAACCTGCCAAAACGTAAGTGCAACTGGAAGATGGTTCGCATCTCTGAGGCAGGTAAAAAATTTCTCGGTCTCGTGCGCCGTTGATTTATTGAATACCAGCTTGGGTATCAGGCATCTCTTTTAGACTTTCAGAAAGAAGCTCCAGAATGGCTTCCACTGTCACTCTCGATTCCACACAGCCTTCCCGGCAGCCGCATCCCTTGCGTGATCCGCAATTCCGCATGCTGTGGATCGGCTCTGCCATTTCTCTGCTGGGAGATCAGTTTTACCTGGTGGCGTTGCCGTGGGTAATCCTGCAGCTCACTGGTTCAGCAGTGGCGATGGGAACCATCATGATGCTTGCCTCGGTGCCGCGTGCGGTCCTCATGCTCCTGGGGGGCGTGCTGAGCGACAGGTTTTCTCCTCGGCGCATCCTCATCAGCACTTCATGCGCCCGAACGGCCTTTGTTGGCGCCATCTCAGTGTTGGTATGGTTTCACATCCTTGCCCTCTGGCATTTGTACCTGCTGGCGTTCGCCTTTGGCACGGCCGATGCTTTTGCCACTCCCGCTGCCTCCACCTATCTTCCGTTCCTGGTAAAGAAGGACCAGCTCGTAGCGGCCAATTCCCTTTTCCAGAGCACTGCTCAGCTTACTACCATCACTGCGCCTGCTCCCGCCGGGTTGATCATAAAAGCCTTTGGAGCAGCATGGGCATTCATGGCCGATGCCATTAGTTTTCTCGCC
>DATFDA010000213.1:0-5185 GCA_035252525.1 Candidatus Angelobacter sp.
TCTCGCTCTCGGTCGCGGGGCGGAAGCTGCCGGCCTGCTGAGTTCCATGTTTGAGCAGGAAGCAGAAATCGGTGATGTGGCCAGAGGCATTGTCACTTACAAGAAGCTGGCCAAGATTTCTGTCCCAACGCCGCTGCAAACATTTCATTACGCGCAATTGGTAGAGCGCAAAGACAAGCACGAAGCGCTGGCCGCCTATGAAGCCGCGCTGGGCGGCTTTGAAAAGCAGCGCAAGAACACCCAAGTTCTGGCGGCAGCCAAGCGCATTGTGGAGATCTCTCCCACAGCCGAAAACTATCAGCGCGCCGGAGAAAAAGCAGCCCTTATGGGTGAGGGCCGCGTGGCTGCGGCCAATTTTGTACAGCTTGGTCAACTTCGCGACGAAGCCTCACCCGGCTCGGGCTTCCAGTGGTATGAGCGCGCCTACAACCTTGATCCCATGAATTTGCAGGCAGTTTTCCAGTACAGCCGGGGTCTGTTCGCCAAAAACCAACTCCCTGAATGTATTGACGTGCTCACGCCCGTGGTCACCAGATTCCAGAGCACACCGGAGATTCGCGAGCTGTACGCGCACGCGCTGATGGCTGCGCGCCGTCCTAAAGAAGCTGAGCCGCACTCTTGGGAACTCTTCATCAAAGATCCTCGCCAGTTGGAAGAGATTGCCGCGCTGGCCGGCGTTTACCTGGATATGGGCGATCCTGCCGGCGCGGTCAGTCTGGCGCGCAAGATTGAAGATCACGAAACCCGGGCGGGACGCCGGCGCGAGTTTCTCACGGCCATGTTCGAAATGTCAGACCGGCGCCAGGCCACTCTCCAGTTCACGGAATACATGGAGAAGGTATTCAGCAATGCGGGACGCGAGCAGGAATACAGCCGCATTCTCCTGCGCCTGTTTCAGCTTTATTGTGACGGAGGCCGTTTTCGCGAAGCCGCTGAAACACTGGACCGCGCAGCGGAGCTGGATCCCTATGAATCCGGCCATTCTCGCCGGCTGGAGATGTTGCGCGGGCGCGTCGACGAAAACCTGTTCAATCGCGTTGGCAATCGTTTTCAGAAGCTCGCCAAGTCACCCAAGTCACCGGCTGCTCCTGTGGCGGCTGCACCTGCTTCTACTGTTCGCGCGCATGAGCCGGCCCCTGCCACGCCGTCCACTGAGTCGGATCAGCATGTGCTGGAAGATCTGATTCTTCAGGCAGAGCTCTATCTACAGTACGGAATGAAAGCCAAGGCCCTGGAACAGATTGAGCGCATCAGCAAGCGATATCCCAACGAAGAGCAGAAGAACGAAAAGCTCAACAATCTTTATCTTGTGGCCGGCTTCACTCCGCCTGCAAAGGCTGCAAAGCCAAAAGCTGCTGCCCCCTCCAATTCAGCCGCGAGCCCTCAGACTTCCGCGCCTGCCACTCCTGCGGCCGGCGAGAGCGGGATGGACAGCTTTGCCAGGATTACAGATATCACCCGTAACATTTATCGCCAGGCAAGCGTCAAGAGCGTTCTCTTCACTGCGGTGAACGAAATAGGGCGACATTTCAACGCCAGCCGGTGCGTTGCCGGATTGTGTACGCCGGGTAAGCCACCTTCCGCAGCCCTGGAATTCTGTGCGCCGGGGATCAAGCAGTCAGACGTAATGTCGATTGTGAAGCTGATCGCCGTGAGCCAGCAGCTTGCTGCCAATGGTCCGGTAATCATTGCAGATGCCCGCTCCGCTCCGGAACTGGCTTCCGCGGGTGAACATATAACAGCGTTGAACATTGAATCCATGGTAGCGGTCCCGCTGCTTGATTCGGGCCAGCAGTCCGGAATTCTGATTCTGGAGCAGACCAGCGCGAGGCAGTGGCGGCCTACCGAGCTTGAAGTGCTGAATACCCTGGCTGAGCAGGTGGTGCAAGCCGTAGCCAATGCCCGCCTGCGCACCTTGATGAAGAGCCTAGCCGTGACCGATGAAAAGTCCGGCCTGCTGAAACGTTCTTCTTACCTGGACGTTCTCCTTTCCGAAGTAAAGCGTTCTCTGCAGCAGCGGATCCCGCTGACCCTGATGCTGCTTCATTTTGGTAAAGCCTCCGTGCTGGTGAAGGAAATAGGACAGCCACAGGTGGAGACCATGATGCAGCAGGTTGGGCAATCACTCGCGTCCCACATTCGACAGAACGATGTGGCTGTGCGCTACGATCTCACCACGATTGCGCTGGTACTTTCAGACACGGTCGAGAAGAATGCGTTCCTGGTGGTGGAGAAGATGCGGAAAGTGCTGGCGCCCATCAAGGTCCCGGGGACTGAGCGCGCACCTGCCATGAGCGCCGGCATCGCCGAAGCCGTGATGCAGGAAAGCTTTGATGCGGTCGATATCGTCACGGAAGTCATCAACCGCGTGGAGAGCGCACTGGAAGTCGCGCGTTCCACAAGCGGGAAAAAGGTCCACGCTCTTGCAGCCAATCTTGAGCCCAATTTGGCTTAGGGCTTGCGTCGCTTGGGGTGAGCAAGTGAACTACGATGCCTCAAACACCAGAAAGTAGTCTTCGTCGTCGCCTTTCACGAAGTCATACTTGCCAATCAGCTTATATCCGGCCTGGCCGGCTTCACGGAGCACAATGTCCTCATTTACGCCGTGGTTGTCAGCCGTTCCATTGCGGTCGATGATTCCGATGCGCGCTCCGGGACGAAGCGACTGGCGCAGGTTCTTAAGGAGCGCAACCGGTTCGGCTACTTCGTGGTACGTCTTGAGGAGCAGCGCTGCATCAATGCTGTGCGGCGGCAGCAAGGGGTCGTCTGGATGGCCAAGGATGGTCTTGATGTTGTTGAGGCTCTCGCGTTTGGTGCGCTGTTGAATGTATTCGATGGCTTCAGGGTTGATATCAACGGCGTAGACAAGCCCAGTCTGGGTGACTCTGCGGGCGGCACGAACGGAAAACCATCCTGAGCCCGCGCCGATATCAGCCACGCTCTTTCCCGGAGCAATGGCCAGGATATCCATAACGCGGTTGACCTGCAGTTTTTTGTCGCGGTCAGGATATTCAAAGCGCGAGAGATCGCCGGTATAAGGTTTGCTGGTCTCCCGGTGGGGCGTTGGTTGAGCTGCAGGATTTTGTTGTGGGTTTGCCGGAGTGGCAAGGAATTCCGGCAGGCACGATAGACAAATGCAGATGGCCATCGGCGCGCACCCGGCGAGGAACTTCGTCGATGATCTCGAGAGGTGTTTTTTCACGAGCATGAGGGATTCTCCGTGAGCGCCAGTCTAATCCTTAAAAGGTGGCAAAATAGAGAACAATAGCAAAGAACCCAGACAGCCTCGGTTAAAGGCTGCCTGGTTGCTTATCAGCCTTGAAATAAGAGAGCTAACGCACAGAGATGTTGATGGTCTTGCGGATGATCAGGCCGCTTTTTTCCAGCGATTGAAAGGTCACGCGATGCGGACCCGTCTCCAAGAGCACATGTGCGAGCACGTAATTAGCCTTGGTGCCGTTGCCTTCTGCGGCCTTAACTCCGTCAACGTAAACCTGGGTTGCATTCAGCGGATTGGAATCGGTGGTGACTGCAGCCAACTCCACCGGGGAAGTTTCCTGGTTGCCATCCTGGGGAGTGCAGATCACCAAGGTCTGATTGGTTGGACTGGGAGCGCAGGGAGTCTGGCCGGTGGCGATTCCGTTCACCAGCATCGAAGTCGAAAATGTCCCTGTGGAATCCTGCGCCGTAAGCGTGATGCTATGTGGGCCTGCAAGGGCTCCTGTCTCCACGTTGATATCGCTCACCCCAACTCCCCCACCGGCTACAACTCCGTCAATGGTGAGGGTGGAAGTGAATGAGAGCGAGTCGGTGACATGTCCCACGATGAAATACGCGGAAGACACCTGTGCGCCCTGGGTTGGGGTGCAAATAGTGACAGTACGGTCCGGCACAGTATGGTCCGGGCAAGGATGATTGAATGACGTTTGTGCCACGGCTGATGCGGCGGCCATCAAAAGAACAAACAGAAGACTGCGAGTGAACATCATGCCTCCTGAAATTTCTTACGCTGCTTTCGCAGGAGGGGAACGCAGCAGAATTGCTGTTCCTGAATAGATGTTGTCCCCCAAAAACTGAGTTGTCCGGGAGCTCTCGCCGGAGAACCTTTGCAGTTGGAAGCATTGGCGTTTTTGATGTGGGGCGGCAGCCGCAATGGGCATACCCTCGATTCGATAGCCCGGGGCCGATGAATGAGGTAAACGATTGCCGTACCTGGATCGCATCGTAATCTCTCCAGTGATCCAGGCTTGGCTTCGAAACCTCAAAAAAATCGAAAACTGGCGGAAGCGTGTGAGAGTCGAACTCACCAGAGTCAGCGAAGCTAACTCTCGCCGGTTTTGAAGACCGGAAGGGTCACCGGACCCCATGCGCTTCCGTTTTTAGAGTTTAGCATTGCGGCTGTGATAGGCCTGCTTTTGGGTGCGAGGATATCGAGGCAGTTGTGATGTATTTTACTGAGCCCATCTACTTCACGCGCATGACCATCACCTCAGTCGATTTGATCAGTGCGGCGGCGGTCTGACCGACTTCAAGGCGCATTTCGCGGACGGCGTCGGCGGTAATGATGGAAGTGAGGTGCTGGCCAGCGATGGAGAGCGTGACCTGCGCCAGCAGGCCTTCCACTTTCACCTCAATCACGCGGCCCACCAGTTGGTTGCGTCCGCTGATGCGGCGGAAGTTTTCACGCCGCTCCGGCGCGGGCGTGCGCTTTGGCAGCAAGCGGTCGATTTCGCTTTCCGGAATGCGATGGTGCCCGCCGGGAGTGGTGACGGTCTTGATCTTATCTTTGTAGATCCACTGCTTCAATGCGGGGTAGCTTACGCCCAGCATCTTGCAGGCGTCGCGGACGGGATAGAGTTTGGGTTTCAGTGGAGACATGATTCACCTCCTTGCTTGAGACGTCACGCACAGCTCACAGCGGGGCCAGCAGCGAGCGCAGCAACGGCGTTGCCGGAGAGTTATACAACTCGCTCCAGGAGCCGCTTTGCACGATTTCTCCCTTTTCCAGCACCACCACCCGGCTGGGACACAGGCGCAGAAGCACCTCAGCCTGGTGATCGACGGCGATCATGCTGAAATTGAGCATACGGCTCCAGTCAATAAGATCGTCAATCAACTCCCGCACCAGGTCGCGATCGAGGCCGGCGAATGGCTCATCCAGAAGCACCAGCCTGGGCTTGCGCGC
>DATFDA010000214.1:0-7597 GCA_035252525.1 Candidatus Angelobacter sp.
GACTCAAAACGATGTTCATTTCATTATCAATAGCGCAACGGCTCAGACGTTGTTTGGCACTCCTTTCGGGAACGTTCCTCGCAACCCGCTACGCGATGCCAAGTCAAATCTGGCCAATGCCTCGATTTACAAAAACTTCAGACTGGGTGAGCACACGAATTTCGAGATGCACCTGACCATGAACAACGCGTTCAACCATTTCAATTTTGGCAGCGTCGTACCGAACATAGAGTTCGCCGGCGTAGGGCAGTTCGGCGCTTATTTCGCCAATCCTGCAGTAACGGGCGCGAACGGTCGCACCGTTTGGATTGGTGGGAAACTCAGCTTCTGATCAGAATTTGGATTTTCAATTACCCCGCCGGAGCGATCCGGCGGGTTTTTCATTTACGCCGAAGCAGGCTCGGGAGACTTCGGGCGAGCGAATGCTCCAGCGGCCAATGCCAGCACAATGGGAAAACATTCCAGAACATAGCGAGGCTCGGGATTTTCAATGGTGCTCAGAAAGATGGATCGTATCAGCAAATAGGCAATCAACGGCACAGCAAGCAGCCCAAGCTTCCAATTGAGCCAGCCGCGGAGAGCGGCAAGCAGGTAAAACAAGTTGAGCGCGGCCCAGAGCAGCGCAAAGATGCTCTCTCCCTGCTGCTCTGAGAACTGCCACCAGTGCGTATCCACCGGCAGCATTTCGGTCCGAGGACGCAGCCACATGTCGGCAATCCTGAGAAAAGGCATGCCAACAAAATAGCGGAAGGGATTGTGCACCACCCGCTCGCGCGCCAGCAGTTCGAATTGCCAGTCCAGTTGCGGGTCGATATAAAGCTGCTGGTTGTAGTGATCAATCAACTCGCGAGTGTGATCATACTCGCGGCGGGAATCAAAGGCGCGCTCAGGAAGCATGTGGAAATCAACAGGGTCTCCGGGAACCTGCCAGAAAATGTCTTCCACTGAGGCGTAGTCTGCCATCCAGGTCTTCACCCAATGGTTGAATCCATAAGGAACAAACTCGCCGGGATCGTTCGCATAACGTGACGCCAGCGGCTGAAAAACATGGAACACCCGCCAATTGCGGACTGTCCAGGGAACCAGCGGCGCAAGGCTGATCACCAGGAAGACCACGCCGGCGGCGACAGTCTGTTTGCGATTCGAGCGCAAAAACAGCAGCAGCAACAGCGCAACACCAAACGCTGGAAGGAGCAATCCATCATCAGGTCGCATCAGGATTGACAGGGCGGTCCACAATCCGGCGGGGATCCACATCAGAATCGCAGGCTGAAAAGTTCTGAGGGATTTAATACCGCGCACCCCGTAATAAAAGGCGTGGGCAGTGCAGAAGATGGCAATTGTCTCCGCGAGTGGCGCGGCAACGTAGTTGGCGGTGAATGGGCACAGCGCGGAGAGCAAATAGGCGGCTTTGGCGGCGCGTTCATTCATCAGTTCGAGCGCCAGGGCAGCAATCACAAGGCAGGTATTGGTATCAATCAGCGCCTGCACGATCATGACTGCCCTGTAATGCTCATGGCCAAAAACAGCAAACATGGCCGCCAGGAAAGCAGGATATCCGGGCAGGCGAATCAGCGTGGGACGGACCAGGCCATCGTCGGTAAGGCCGTAGATCCCGTGAGTCAGCCAGTTTTTAGCAATATCACCATAGATAAAGGTGTCACCGGAAATATGAGGAAGGAAGAATACGAAAAACAAACGCAACGCCAATGCAGCAGCGGTGACCAGACAGAAGAAAAGCCAGTTGCGCCGCAACAGTTCCAGGAGTGTTCTCATTGAGGAAATGTCAGTCTAAAGGTGTAGTCCTCAGGTGTTCAACTGCCGCCTTCTACGGGCAGCTCTGAATTGACCTCGCCTGAGCACCGGCTTACGATGAAAGTAAGCATCCATTCATGTCAAAACAGGTTTTTTATGATCCGGAGAGGAAGCGCTGGACACGCCTGCGCCTGCTCTTTGATGTGCTGGGAATCGGCATCACCGGTCTTGTTCTCTTCTTTGTTGTCAGCGTCTTCTTCCAGAAGGAGCCGCTGCCGCCCACGCTTCTGCCTGCCCAAAACCGCAAGCTGCGCGCATTGAAGGAACACGAGCACCGCCGTAAGACGCAAGCCAAAGGAACGCACCGCAAGACCAAAGCGCCGGCTTCAGAAGTGGTGCTGAATGCCGATGAAGGAATTCGCGCCGCTTACTACGTGACGTGGGATGCGGCCAGCTTTGTTTCGCTTAAGGAATACTATCCACAGATTGACTTGCTGTTCCCCGAGTGGTTGCACGTGCTTACTCCTGGCGGGAACATCCAGAGCGTGGACGAAAACAACCAGCTATTCGCAGTGCTGCAAAATGGGCGGGTCCATACACCTGACGACAAGGTGATGCCTTTCCTGCGAGCAGAAAAAGCAAATGTAGATGTCTTGCCGTTGATCAACAATTTTGATCCGGTGGCAAAGCAATGGCTGGCCAACATTGGCGATTTTCTCCAGAATCCACAATCGCGCCAGAATTTCCGCTCTCAACTGCTGTTGTTTCTGGCCAGCGATCGTTTTAAGGGCGCAACTATTGACTTTGAAGAGATACCGCTTTCAGCGCAGCCGGGCTTTCGCGCCCTGGTTACGGAACTGGGGCAGGACCTGCATGCGCGCGGGCTCAAGCTTTATGTGAACGTGCCGGTTGCGGACAAAGATTACGATTATGCCGCGCTCGCTGCCAGCTCAGACGGGCTCATCGTGATGAATTATGACCAGCACCAGACCACCAGCTCCCCGGGACCTGTGGCGTCGCAAGACTGGTTTGTGAACAACTTGAAGCAGGCGCTCAAAGACATTCCCAAGACCAAAATAATCTGCTCCATCGGCAATTACGGGTATGACTGGGCGGTGAAGTCGAAGACGCGGCATGTGATCTCAGTTGAAACAAACAACGTGCAGGAGGCCTGGCTGCACTCGGACGAATCTGAGGCCCCGATTGAGCTGGATGCCGACTCCCTGAACCCTCATTTCGGGTACGTGGAAGATGACGGCGTGGAACACGATGTCTGGTTTCTGGATGCGGTGACGGCGCTGAACGAAATGCGCGCAGCCCGCGATTTGGGAATCCGGACGTTTTCCTTGTGGCGGCTTGGTTCGGAAGATCGTTCACTCTGGTCCATCTGGGACAACCCATCTGAGACGGATGCGGAACAGAAGCTGCACACGGTTCCTGCGGGCGAAGATGTAGACCGCGAAGGATATGGTGACATCCTCTATGTGCAGCACAAGCCGGCGCCGGGAGAACGCACAGTAACGCTGGACCGCGACTCAGAATTCATCACGGCAGAGAAGATGACGCTGTTTCCGCAGCCGTATCAGCTCAACCAGTACGGCCGCCAGGACAAGGAAGTTGCGCTTACTTTTGATGACGGGCCCGATCCCAGCAATACGCCTCGCATCCTCGATATCCTGAAGCGTGAACATGCGCCGGCCACTTTCTTTCTGATTGGCCTGCAAGCGCAGAAGTTCCCCCGCCTGGCCGAGCGGATTTATGACGAAGGACACACAATTGGGAACCATACCTTCACCCATCCTGATATCAGTGAAGTGTCGCAACGCTACATTGACTTTGAGATGAATCTTACGGAGCGGCTCTTCGCCAGCAAGCTTGGAGTCAAGCCGCTGTTCTTCCGTCCTCCGTACGCCATTGACCAGGAGCCGGATGTGGCGGACCAGGTGCGTCCGATGGAGCATGTGCAGGAACTGGGCTTCATCACCATAGGATCAAAGATAGATCCTGATGACTGGCAACCTGGACGCAAGACCAGGGATATTGTTGATGCCGTCCTGACGCAGGCGGAGCGCTACGCGACCAAAGGGTGCCAGACGCATGATCCGCCGCTTTGCGGGAACATCATTCTCTTGCATGACGGAGGCGGAAACCGCGAAGCTACTATTCAAGCCTTGCCGCAAATCATTGACGGCCTGCGCGGCCGAGGATTCAAGATTGTGAGCGTGCCGGACCTGCTGGGCAAGAGCCGGGCTGAGGTGATGCCACAACTGGCTCCCAATGAAGTACTGTCGGCACGCCTGAACGATGCCATCTTTACCCTCCTCAACGGCCTGATGGTCTTCATTTATCTGGTGTTCCTGTTCGGCGATGTGTTGATGAGCGGAAGACTGCTGGGCATTGGAGCATTGGCCACCTTTGACCGGCTACGCAAGACTCCCTTGGTGCCATCGCCTGATTTCAAACCGCCCGTGACCGTGATTGTTCCGGCATTCAATGAAGAGAAGGTGATTGAACATACAGTGCGCTCGGTGCTGGCGTCAGACTATCCACGGCTAAGGACAATTGTGGTGGATGATGGCTCACGGGATGCAACCTCGCAGGTGGTGCGTGAGAAGTTCGGCAAAGAGATTGCCTCAGGGAAAGTGCTTCTGCTAACGAAAACAAACGGCGGCAAAGCGGCTGCGCTGAACCATGGGCTCCAGCATACAAATGACGAGGTCTACATCGGCATTGACGCCGATACTATGATTGCACCCAATGCCATTTCACTTTTGGTTCCCTACTTTGCTGATCCTAAGATCGCCGCCGTGGCTGGGAATGCGAAGGTGGGGAACCGGGTGAACCTGTGGACCCGCTGGCAGGCGCTGGAATATATCACGAGCCAGAACTTTGAGCGGCGGGCGCTGAACGTGTTCGGTGCAGTGAGCGTGGTTCCTGGAGCGATTGGCGCATGGCGCACAGCGGCGGTGCGCGAAGCAGGCGGGTACCATACGGATACCGTGGCCGAAGATGCTGACCTTACCATGTCATTGCTGGAACGCGGTTGGAGCGTGGTGAATGAAGACCGCGCGCTGGCATTTACCGAGGCGCCAACGACGGCGAAGGGCCTTATGCGGCAGCGCTTCCGCTGGTCATTCGGCATACTGCAAGCCGCATGGAAGCATGGCGAGGCAATCCGGCGGCGCAGCCGCCTGGGCTGGATTGCGCTGCCCAACATTATTGTTTTTCAGATCGTCCTGCCGCTGCTCTCACCTTTTATCGACCTCATGTTCGTGGTGGGCACGCTCAAGTTTCTGCTGGAACGCTACTTCCATCCGGAAAGCAGCGATCCGCGCAGCTTTGAGCAACTGGTGCTGTACTTTGTGATTTTTTTGCTGATTGACTTTGTGGCATCAGCTCTGGCGTTTCTGCTGGAGCGGCGTGAAACCGGACGCGGCGAAGATATGCAGTTGTTGCTGCATCTGTGGTTGCAGCGCTTCTCCTACCGGCAGCTCTTCTCTGCTGTTCTGTTCAAGACGCTGAAGCGGGCCGTTGACGGCAAGCCGTTTGCCTGGGACAAGCTGGAGCGCACGGCTGCCGTCACGCAAGGTCGCGCCTGAGTCTTTTATTGCCCGAGATTCCTATTGTCCCGCAGCCAGCGGCTTGACCACAGTGCTGAGCACATCCGGCTGAGCTTGATCCCTGACCAGATGCGGATACTTTTCTCCGCCGTGATAATCAACGTTGTACGTGCTGTAGTAATCAGCGTTTTCGCAAAGCAGCGCTATTGGCTTTTGGTTCTGCATGGCCAGGTGAAGTTCGGCGCGCATTACGTCCTTTGAATACTTGCGCCCATTCACGGCGACAATCGTCATTCCCGGCGCAAGCCCTCCTGCATAAGCAGGCATGCCGGGAATCACATCTCGCACCTCGCCTTTTTTGGTGACGATAATGCCAAGGGAGAAACTCAAATCAAGGGAGTCACCAACTTTCTCGGCTGCCTCCATGGTGGCATTCTTTTTGTCGTTGTAGATCAGCTTCCAGCCATCGTTCTCAATGCCACCAACTGGAGCGTGCGGAGATTTGGAATCAAGCCGGTCACGCAGAAGCTTTGCCCAGTTGTAAGGCGTGACCTGGTTCAGCGCGGAGACAACATCATCAAAGTTATAGGTAACTACTTTCGGCGGCCCGCTTTGGCCTCCTTCAAAGAGACGGCAGAAATCATCGAGAGACTTCTTCCCGGCGGTCTGACGACGGATGATGGAATCAACTTCCAGCCAGATGAGATAGCCTTCAGGATAATAATCAGCGGAGCGCCGCCAGTTCTGCCATTCGGGAGCAGCAGCAAACAGGATCTGCACTGAAGTAGCCGTGTCCTGCAAAGGACGCCAGGTGCGTCCGGCGCGGTGATCGAGCATGGCGGCCGTGTAGGCAAGATTTTCGCGGAACTGTTCGGGAGAGCGCAGGCCAGTGCGCGCAGCCAGAATGTTTCCCCAATAATCGGTCATCCCCTCATAAACCCAGAGGAGGTCGCCATGCATGGGCTGCTGATAATTGAGGTGGACCAGCCCGGCAGGACGGCGATATTTACCGTTCCATGAGTGAGTAAATTCATGCGGGAGAAGATCGGCTTCCAGGTTGTGCGAGTTGGGATTTTCAAACATGTCCTCAGCAGCGCCGTTGTCACTGGATTCATGGTGCTCAAGGCCGTGATGCGCGGTCTCATCGCTGAGGGTGAGCAGAAAATGATATTTCTCGTAATGGCGAGCGCCAAAAAGCTTGCCCGTCTCAGCCACAAGCTGTTTGTAGCTGGCCAGATCTTTATCCGTAATCTCCAGCTCGTCAGGGCTTTCTGCAACCATGTCGATTACGTGAACCGGCTTCTCGCCCGACGGAGTAAGTTGCACCTGGCGGTAGTAGAGGCCTGCGATCAAAGGAGAATCGACAAGCCGGTTCAGTGTGACCGGAGCAAACTCTACCGTGTTGCCGGACTGATGCGCGACGTCAAGCGCAGTGCCGAATTTCCAGCCTTCCGGCAGGCGCACAGACGCGGTGATTTGCACGTCGTCAATTCCGATGCCCTGCGGATAGAGCACCTCCTGGTTCCAGACCAGGTCGAGAACTTTGGTGGAGGAGAGCGAACGTTTCTCATAATAGGTGATGGTGTCAAAGGCGACCTGTAGTTCCTTTACCCCGGCGGGGACCTGGAGGTGGAAGGCGTACATATCTTCAAGGTCGCGCTGCCACGGGATTTCCTGGCCAGCGGCCTTGACGTGAATGCCGGTCAGGTTCTGGATGGGCCCGGTTGGGCGATGATTTCCGGGGATCCATTTTGGGTAGACCAGTGTGGTGGGGCCCGGAGCAACCGGAATGGTGACAACGGAATGGATAATGTTGCGCGGCGCGTCGGTTGCATCAATGGAAAGCTGCTCATGAATTGGGGCCTGAGCAAAGGACACGGTTGCGAGTAAAACGATAAAAGCGAGGAAAGAGGCTGTTCTCATTGCGTCTCCGTAGCGAATCAGATAACTTGCTGGCGAAAGCAGATATATTACGCTCTGCGCACAGTAAGCGACGACGCAAAAGTATTTGCCGATGAAATCGCCGGTGATTTAGCAACGGAGGGGAATTTTGCCAACTCTCATTCAGAGCGCGACACGCGTTCAGGCCGCTGGAAACAAACCTAAATTGATTGATGAATATGTAGGCCGGGTCAACACGAAAAATACCGATGTGAGCGTGGCCCATATGCGGAGTCCTGCGGGATGGCAGGAGCCGGGACAAACGCCGGAATTTGAGGAGTACACCATCGTACTGCGTGGACGACTCAGGGTGACGCACAAGAGTGGATCGTTCGATGTGA
>DATFDA010000215.1:0-3610 GCA_035252525.1 Candidatus Angelobacter sp.
GACGACGGAGACCTGCTGCCCCAGGTGGGGACCATTCTCGGATTGAATCAGGCGCGAACCGCCCATCAGATGCTCGTGGGTGCTCCGCATAAACGTGGAAAGATCGTGCTGCAGCCGAGGGCGTGATCGCTTCGTTCACGCTGGCCCTTTTTCCCCACCCTTTCCTGAAGAGGATGCCACGAGAGGCCTGCGTGGATAGGCTGAAAGTGAGACGTCATTTTCGTGGTCCGTATGGAAAACGAGATCTCCAGGATCGCTGGAGTAAAACTCATCAGGGCTGCGGCCTCGAGCGAAATGGGCGGATTGTTCGGAACCAGCACCGTCAGGTGCCCTGCCTCGGCGGAAAGAGCATGCGTGGTGTCGAGCTCCTTTGTCCTCTTCACCTGCATGCTTCGAGCGGAGAACCCCTTTGGTCCTCTTAATGTAGCGCGGCAATCTATTCCAGCTCTGGACAAAGAAGGCAGATATACACCGAACGGGACTAGGGAAGAATTTATCCATATTCTTTGGGTTGAACGGGCGTATGCTTCTCCTCAATCATCCCTGGTGGCCGTGTTTTTGCTCTGCTCATTTTTTACAAGACACTGACTGATCTCTTTCAAAGTTTTGGTTATGGCAAAAAACATCATCGTTTGTTCAGACGGAACAGGGAACACAGCCATCAAAGGACGCGGAACAAACGTCTTCAAGCTTTTCGAGGCTCTCGACCTGACGCACCACCGTCTCAATCCCAATCTCACGCCGCAAATAGCTTTCTACGACGATGGCGTCGGCACCCAGAGCTTTAAGCCCCTGAAAATCTTTGCGGGAATGACTGGTTTTGGCCTGAGCCGTAACGTGAAGCGACTCTACACGGAGATCGTTCGCATCTATGATCCCGGCGATCACATTTACATGTTCGGGTTCAGCAGGGGTGCGTTCACAGTGCGTACTCTCGTGGGTTTTATCGCCAGTTGCGGGCTGATAGACCCAAGAGGAAAAGACATAGAAACGGCAAACGACCTCCACTCTAAAGTTGAGGAAGCCTATCGGATATATCGCCAGCGGTACCGACCGAAACTGTGGGAAAGGCTTTTCGGCAAGCCAGACGCAAGCACAACCACAAAATTCAGGGAAAGGTTCAGTCGCAATTGTGAGGTGCACATTAAGTTCCTGGGGGTGTGGGACACGGTCGATGCGGTGGGCCTTCCATTTCACCTGGCAGATTTTCTCAATGCGATCATCTATCGCTTCAAATTTCCTGATCACCGTTTGAGCGGGATTGTTGACCAGGCCTGCCACGCGCTCTCGGTCGATGACGCGCGGCACTCATTCACTCCCCTCCTATGGGACGAACGTGATGAAGCTTACGGCCGCATTGAGCAAGTCTGGTTTTCCGGCGCCCATTCGAATGTCGGCGGCGGCTACCCGAAGCAGGGAATGTCAATCGTTGCTCTGGACTGGATGATGAATGCCGCTGAAAAGGCAGGTTTGCGGTTCCTGGAAGGTGATCGCAGATTTTATAGCGAGCACGCGAACGTGGATGACAAGCTCTATGATCCGCGTTCCGGTTTGGGCGTTTTTTACCGTTGGAAGCCGCGAGATCTCTTCACCATGTGCCAACAGGCGAGCGTGGCGCCCAGGTTGCACCTGAGCGTCCTGGAACGGGTGGCCCATGGCACAGAAAACTACGCGCCCGGCAATCTACCATTTGCCCAGGCAATGGTCACACCCTCCTCAGCCGATTCCCCGGAACTCCTGAAGCAAAGGGCAGAAGAAGTGCAGAGCGTGTTGCGCCAGTTTCCCATGCAGTCGCTCCTGCCCAAGGTGAAGAAGGCTGTCTCTTTCGCCAGGTTCTCCTATTACACGTACCTCGCGGTATGGGCTTTTATTCTGGCCTCTCTGGTCTCGGCTGCGCTTGCAATGTTCCGTGTGTTGAGGCCCTTCATTTCACTGCGTGGAGCGCTTGGAACCATATTGTTGGGCTTTGGTGCAGCTTATGCAATGCAGATATGGGCGGAAAGAAAAATGATGAAGGAGTTTTCAGGGTTCTGGCACCAGGTGCAGCCAAACCTCCGGAGTGCACTCAAGCAAGCGCGAGAAGTTGCCAAGAAAAAAGCTGCCTGAGGCACACTCATTGCGCGCCCCAGAGCCCACGCTGCATCAGTCCCCACCGCGCACCAGACGTTACTGTGAGGGACAGAAAAAAGGCTGAAAGGCTGGGCCAGGTCTCTGAAACATTCACCCATGCTATCCCGCACCGGACTAGTCACTTGCTCGCAGGAGCGGGCGCGTCAAGAAAGGCAATGACGGCGGATAGAAACTCCGCAGTTTTTTCCGCCTTAGGGATATGTCCGCACTTATCGAATGCAACCAGGCGAGCGCCGGGAATACCGGCCGCGTATTTTTCTCCTGAGGAAAAAGGGACGAGCTGGTCTTGCTTACCCCAGATGACCAAAGTAGGAACGCGGATCTGTGAGAGCCTGTCATCAAGAAATTCTGACGCGAGCGCCGGATTATTCAAGAAGCTTTGAATGGTGTATCCATCGTTCGCAGCAAGTCTATGCGCAAAACTTTGTCGTAGCCTCTCGTCATTGATCCAACTGCTGTCATAGAAGAGCTTTTTCAACATGCCTCTGCTGCTATTCAGAGACGCATTAAAATCCGGAATGGTGGGCGTCTGCTCTTTCAGGCCGGGGGCATCTGCAAGGACGAGTTTGTCCACCACCGAACTATGACCAGTCCCGGAAATTTCTGTGAGGTACAGCGCGGACACCCAACCACCCAGGGATTCGCCTACAAGGCTTGCTTTCTCCACTTTCATCTGCCGGAGAAATTCATCCAGGAAATCCACGAAAGTTTGAACGCTATAGGAAACAAGCGGCTTGTCAGAGTGTCCGAAGCCGATCTGGTCAGGAATAAGCAAGCGATGATTCTTTGAGAGCGGGCCGACAACCGCGAGCCAGTCTTCTTTACTACTGCCAAGTCCGTGAAGCAGAACGACAACCGGGCCGGAGCCTACGTCCCAATAATGAATAGTTTGGCCGAAGATAGGGATCGTCTTTTCCGGGGGCATGATTGGGTGGTTCTGCGCGACGGCAGAGCCAGCGATCATTGCAGGCAGCAGAAAGAGGTAAATGAACTGTAGCCGTAGGGAGTTCGCGATGCGGCGCATAGTCCTCCGATTGAGTGCGTTGTTCTGTGGCGGATCATTATACGTGGCAAGTTTGAATAGATTTGGGAATGTTGACGTGGAATCTGTTTTGCCGGCAACGGGCCTTTATCACCCGTCATCGAGCCGGCAAGTCAGGATTCCTGGCGCCGCCGCTCTAACGCGCTTCGCTGGTCCTGCGCGCGAGGCCTGCGGCAGCGAGGAACCGATTTCGGTTGTGATCTGCGGCCAACTGGAACTCGTGCCTGATGCGAGCCTCTGGTCAGTTCGCCAAAAAATCGCTTAGCTCAGGCGGGCCGCTTTGTCCTGCTCGTCTCCCGATTTTCACCATCCAGCCTGGGAATGGCTTATTATCTTGCGGGCTCCGCCATTTCTCTATCCTGGAGATCAAATGCGCATTCGATGGTTCCGTTGGTCAGGGGCATTCGCGATATTGGTTTTCGCAGCTGAGTTGCACGC
>DATFDA010000216.1:0-3340 GCA_035252525.1 Candidatus Angelobacter sp.
GTATCTACAAAGGCACGGGTCAGGTTGGCTTTGCCCGCGTGATTACTGATCGTGCCACCTTTGCTTATCTCGGTGATGATTTTGTGTTGCCGGAGTATCGTGGCCAGGGCCTGTCCAAATGGATGATGGAGTGCATTATGGCCCATCATGATCTTCAAGGTTTGCGTCGCTGGTCTCTCCTTACGCGTGACGCGCACGGCTTGTATCGCCAGTTTGGTTTTACAGAGCTTAAATCTCCTGAGCGCTGGATGGAGCGTCACGATCCGCAGGTTTATGCCGCAGCGCGCGAGAACAAACCGCAACAGAAGTAGTAAGATTGCTCGTAATTATGAAAAATGATGTAATGTCCCGCCCGCTCTCCGTAGCCGACCCGGAAATCGCCCAGGCCATTGCCAATGAAGCGCAACGCCAGCATGAAGGGCTGGAACTGATCGCCTCAGAAAATTTTGTCAGCCTGGCCGTGTTGCAGGCCGCGGGATCTGTGTTTACCAACAAGTATGCGGAAGGATATCCCGGCAAGCGCTACTACGGTGGCTGCGAATTTGCCGATGTGGTTGAGAACCTTGCCCGCGACCGCGCCAAACAGCTCTTCGGCGCCGAACACGCCAATGTGCAGCCTCATTCCGGTTCGCAGGCCAACATGGCTGCCTATATGTCATTGCTCCAGCCGGGAGATGCCATTCTCGGGCTCAATCTTGCGCATGGCGGCCACCTCACTCACGGGCATCCGCTGAACTTCTCCGGCAAGATGTACAAGATCATCCCGTACGGCGTGCGCAAGGACACGGAGACCATTGATTACGACGAACTGGAGCAGATTGCATTGCGTGAGCGGCCGAAACTAATTGTCGGCGGCGGCAGCGCCTATTCCTGCATTATTGATTTTGCCCGCATGAGACAGATCGCCGACAAAATCGAAGCAAAATATATGGTGGACATGGCGCACTTTGCCGGCCTGGTTGCCGGAGGCGTTCATCCATCTCCGGTTCCGCATTGCCATGTCGTAACGACTACCACCCACAAAACGTTGCGGGGGCCTCGCGCAGGCATGGTGCTTTGCCGCCAGGAATTTGGCGCCGCCGTGGACAAGGTTACTTTCCCCGGCATTCAGGGCGGACCGCTGGTGCATATCATCGCCGCCAAGGCAGTCTGCTTCCATGAAGCTTTGCAACCCGCGTTCAAAGATTACGCTCGCCAGGTGGTCGCCAACGCAAAGGCTCTCGCACAAAAAATGATGGATGAAGGTTTCCGCGTGATCTCCGGGGGCACGGACACTCACCTGTTCCTGATGGACGTCTTTTCCAAAGGCATGCTGGGCAGCGAAGCTGAGAACGCCCTCGGGTTGGCAGGGATCACGGTCAACAAGAACGCCATCCCATTTGACACGAATCCTCCACTCAAGCCCAGCGGCATTCGCATTGGCACGCCTGCGCTAACCACGCGCGGCATGAAGGAAAAAGAGATGCTTCACGTCGGCGGGTGGATTGCCGAGGCCCTGAACAATCATAAAGATACACAGGTGCTGGCGCGCATCCGGCGCCAGGTGCATGAGCTGGCGGAGTCGTTTCCGCTCTATCCTGAGCTTCGGGAAACGGTGGGCGCAGCGTAAGGCGTTCTGTGTTGGAGAAACGTTGTAAGCATCCTCAGGCCGCGCAGCGGAGATGCGAAGTTTACTGCGCCACCTTCAACACTCTTCCATTCCCGATGTCCACCACATAAAGCTCACCGTTCTGGTCCTGGCCGAATGAACTTATGGTCAAGCCGGTGTCATTGAGCAGCGTGCGCGTGAATGTGCCGGGCGGAGCTTCCTGCAGGCTCCAAATTCTTCCATTCAGATCGCCGAAAATGTATTGCCCCTGCAAACCTGCCAGCGCAGTCCCGTGGTATACAAAGCCGCCAATCACCGCCTGACCTTCGGGATGCGGGATCTCCACAATGGGCAATTGCAGTCCCGTCATATTGCATCCGGTTGGAGGGTTGAAGCAGTGCATGCCCTCCATGATGTTCCAGCCGTAGTTGCCGCCTTTCTGCACAATGTCAATTTCTTCGAATTTGTCCTGGCCCACGTCGGCAACAAAGAGCCGCCTGGTGGACACATCAAACGAAAAACGCCATGGATTGCGGAACCCGGTAGCAAAAATTTCCGGCAGGCCGCCTCCATTGACAAAAGGATTGTCGGCAGGAATCGCGTACGGCAGCCCCGGGCTGGTGGAATTCACGTCAATGCGCATCATCTTGCCCAGCAGGATGTTGGTATCCTGGCCATGACCAAACGGATCTCCTCCGCTGCCACCGTCTCCCAGGCCGAAATAGAGGAACCCGTCAGGGCCGAAGGCAAGCTGTCCTGCTTTGTGGTTGGGGAAGTTTGACACCTGATTCACCACCAGCAGAATGCGCTCGCTGACTGGATCGGCCAGGTTGGGATTCGTGGCACTCGCCTGGAATTCAGAGATCACCGATTGAAACTGTCCGGCATTTGACCGGACGTAGTTCACGTAAAATTTTCTGTTCTGCTGGAAGGCAGGATGGAACGTCAGGCCCAGCAAGCCCATCTCTGTTCCGGCAAAGTTGGGCACAATTTTGGAACTCAAGTCCAGAAAAGGCTGCGCCAGCAATGCGCCGCTCTGGATGATTCTGATGAATCCGCCCTGTTCAACCACAAACAGCCGGCCGGAGTTGTTCGGAGGCTGCTCCAAATCCAGGGGAGAACTCAATCCGGTTGCAATCGGTTGCAGGCTTATCGACGCAGAAGGAGCTGGATGATTCGCATCGCCACAGCCGGCTAAGACTGCGGCCAACGCACACAAAGCAAATATAGTTCTGGCTTGCACAAACACACTCACCTGCAAGAGCTAGCGCCGCGCAGAACAATCATAATCTCAGGCCACGAGCACTGCTCAAATCTTGTTCCGGAATGGCTGAAAAGGCGCAATACCTTAATCCACCTTCTCTAGCCCTCCTTTTGGCCCCGAATTGCTTCCAACACATTACCAGTTTGGTTTTGTCAGGATGTGTGGGGTGTTGCTGAAAATGTCACAAGCCGTTTGTTTTCTTTTGATCGCCAGCCTGGCGGCATTTGCGCAGCCGCCCGCCCCAGCCGTTTCTGACCCGGATTTGAATACCATTGTGTCGCGCATGTTGGCTGCTCAGCAGCGCAACCGCGAGCAGGTAAAGCCGCTCACGGTCAAGCGTGACTATCAGCTTCTCGACAAAGAGCAGGATCAGAAAGCCCAGGTAATTGCACACATCACCTATCTTCCTCCCAACCAGAAGCAGTACCAGATTGAGAGCAGCAGTGGGGGCATGGGCCAGAAGATCCTGAAAGATGTGTTGGCAAAAG
>DATFDA010000217.1:0-8998 GCA_035252525.1 Candidatus Angelobacter sp.
AGAGCAGCACTGTGATCAAGAGCACAGCCTGGCACGGCCGGATATTTGTTCGTGACATTTGCCGCCGCCAACGACGTCGGAATCTCTTGCCGCCATCCTTTGCACCGTGCCTTATGCCACCGCGAACTTGAGAGCGTTCGCATTAGCGCTCGGTCGTGGGGATGGCGGCAGCGCTCTTCTCAGTTGCGACGCGAACTGCCCTGACTCCCTGACGCAAGAACGGCCTTGTTCCCTGCCGAGGACCCATAGGACTGTCACCTGTGTTTCTCTCGAAAATTTAACCGGGAGCCTCGAAGCGCCATCTCCGGTCCAGAGTGCAGTGCCGAAGGCGCGAAAGAGTTTAGCCCACCCAGGGTCCCGAAACGCGTGGTTTTCGCGTTTTGGGGTGGCGCCGTGAAGCCGAGCGAGCGCAGCGAAGCGATGGCGGGAACGGTGGGAAAGCAATCAATGGGAACCCTTCCTCACGCCGTAGGCCCGCGGAGGCGTAGCCGGAGCGCGCAAAGAACGGGCCTACCCTTGCCGCATCCTGCCGCACAATGTCGCTAACCACGCAGAAAAGTGGAATGCCACAATGCGCCTGTAACCAGAAACGAGGTGCTTTGTGGTCAAAAAAACAGCGTCATTTCTCATCGTCCTTTTCGCAGCAGCCCTTGTCTTTGCCCAGCAAGATACCATTCCGGACAATCGCCAACTGGTAGCGCGAGCCAAAACCATCTACGTGGAGTCTGACACTTTTTATATGAAACGCGAAAACCTGGAGAGCTCACTCCTCGGGAGACCTGAATTCAAGGCGTGGGACCTGCAGATTACCGGCCGCAAAAATCTTGCCGACCTCCTCATCAAGGTCAAGCGCATACCCTTCAGCAATCATTTCAATTACACGGTCAGGGATCGCCAAACAGACACCATTGTGATGGCAGGCAAAGTTGATTCACTTGCGGGCACGGTCTACGGCCTCATTGCCGACGAGATTGTTCACAAGATGAAAGTTCTCCGCGGCACGCCCATTCCTGGAAAGGCATTACCGAAGGAATAAAAACCGTGTCCAGCAGCATTGTTCAGTGCAAATGGGGTCACCCAGTTTTCGGTCAAAACGCTGAAGGCGGGCGCGTGGAGTCTAAGGGCTTTGCGGTGTGAGGATCAGAAATTGTCCGGCCATTTCCTGCTCGCGTGAAGGATGCTCAGGATGTGCACCTGGTCGCGGTGAATGCGATACACCACCAGGAAAGCTGTTCCGGCAATTACAAGCTCTCTGGTGCCTTCCACGCGGCCAAGTCGGCCCATTTGAGGATAGCGCTCCAGGCGATCGATAGCTTCCAGGATTCGGTCAATTACCTTGTCCGCCTGCGGGGGACTTTGCTCCGCTATGAAGTCGTGCACTGATCTGAGGTCCTCGGCGGCAATTGGTGTCCAGCGTATCTTCACCGCCTGCTACGCCACTTGCCCGCCAGCTTCTTTACCTGGTGGTGGTTCATGAGCTTTCCCCCATCTGCCTGCCGCAGAGCTGACTCAATATGCTCCACTTGCCATTGCTGAACTTCAAGATAAGCCTGCACAGCCTCATTCAGCAGATACGTCCGGTCACGATCCAGCGCTTTGGCCAGGGAATCCAATGCATCCACCTTGTCCGCATCAAGCCGGAAACTGACAGTCTGCTTCTCCATATTACGTTATCATACCATGGAACACGCCGTAATATCGGGGCAACTCCCAAACAACCTGATTGCGAGGCGCTCCGGCGGATGGACAACGGACGAATGCAGCGCGTGCTGATTGAATTTGAATTTGAAAGCAAGAACTTTCTGGATCATATGCACGACCCGAGCCGATTGGACACCCTCCACCTCGAACCCCAGCCTGTCATCGCGCCTCAGCCAGCTAAGGAAGGGCCAGCCAGAAAGGACTACGGAATAAGTTCTCTTTCCTTCTTAACGGACTCGGGATAAGCTGTTTTCAACGGAATCCCTCAATTTTTTCGAAAAAACCAAGGAGCAACAACTTTATGGCTTTCTGTGCGAAGTGTGGGGCGCAGGTGAATCAAGGAGCGGCATTTTGCCCGGCCTGTGGAGCGGCCGCGTCCGGAACAGGCATGGCCTCCCCAGGAGCGGCTGCGGCTCCGGCGCCGGCGGCAGCCAGCACTGGCATGACAAACAACGTGGCGGGTATGCTGTGCTATCTGGTGGGATGGATCACTGGCCTGATCTTCCTGCTGATTGAGCCCTACAAAAATGACAAAACGGTGCGCTTCCATGCCTTCCAGTCAATCTTCTTCAATGTGGGCATCATTGCCGTGTGGATTGCTTACGGCATTCTGTCCGGTATTCTCGGCGCCATCAGCCACGGATTTTCCCTGGTGATTACTGCCCCGCTGTTTTTCCTGATCTGGCTGGGTTCCATTGCCTGCTGGATATTTTTAATGGTGAAGGCGTACAACAACCAGATGTTCAAAGTGCCCTTTGTCGGAGATTTGGCTGCCAAGCAAGCCGGACTCTGATTCCATACCCAATCCGAAGAAGCCGGGGCTGAGCGTCCCGGCTTTGTTTTCTCCTGAACCTGATGATTTGACTGCCCCTCACAGGGTAGGCTAGCCTCAATAGCTGGCCTGCTGCCGATTATCTTCTCTTGAGCAAGGCCTGCCTTTTCGCGCGAGATGCCGCCACGACCAAAATGAAGCTTCTGCATAAACACCTGATTTTGCTGCTATTTGCCGTCTGCGCGGCAGGCGCTCTCCCGTCCTTTGCCGGTGGCCTCAGGCCCACTCACGCGCAGAAGGCCATGGTGGTGAGTATTCATCCGGAGGCGTCGCACGCCGGAGTTGAAATCTTGCTCCAGGGCGGCAATGCCGTTGACGCAGCCGTGGCGACGGGCTTCGCGCTGGCAGTAGTGCATCCGGCGGCGGGAAACATTGGCGGTGGCGGCTTCATGCTGGTGCGGATGGCAGATGGCACTCTCCATTTTCTTGATTACCGCGAGAAGGCCCCGAGGGCGGCCACGCGCAACATGTACCTGGACGCGCAAGGCGATGTGATCCCTGATGCCAGCCTGGTCGGCTACAAAGCCGTGGGAGTTCCGGGATCTGTTGCCGGACTGGTTTACGCGCAGCAGCACTGGGGCAAGTTGCCGCTGAAGACGGTAATGGAACCCGCCATTCGCCTGGCGAAGAACGGCGTGCGGCTCACCTATGAAGAAGCTCACGCGATGCACTTTGAGTGGAACTCCAACTCAAAACAGGAGGAACCAAGAGTCTTTCTTGGCGAGGCCAAAAGCATCTTCCAGCGTGACGGCAACTTTTATCAGCCAGGTGATCTCTTTCAGCAGCCTGAACTGGCGCGGACTCTTGAGCGCATTGCCGCCAAGCCAGATGATTTTTACAAAGGCGCTATGGCGCGCGAGTTCGCAGCCGACATGCAGAGCCACGGCGGCCTGATTACGGCACAGGATCTGGCTGATTACGAAGTCAAAGAGCGCCAGCCGATTCGCGGAACCTATCGCGGCTATGAGGTTATCAGCGCGCCGCCTCCAAGCTCCGGCGGCGTAACCATGGTGGAAGCCCTGAACATCCTGGAAGGCTACGATCTCGGGCGTATGGGAAACCGCTCCGCCGATGCCATCCACGTTACGGCTGAGGCGTTCCGCCGCGCATTTTATGATCGCGCAGAGTTTCTGGGCGATCCGGATTTTTCCCAGCTTCCAGTGGCCCAGCTCATCGACAAGAAATACGCTGCCGCATGGTGCGAATCGCTGGACATGACCAAGGCGAGCAACAGTAAAGAGCTGCGCCGGCCCTCTGGCTTCGGCGATCTTGATCGCCAGGCTGCGCAACACCCTCCCTACGTGGGACCGGAGAAAAACAACACCACACACTACTCTGTGGTGGATGAAGCCGGTAATGCCGTTGCCGTTACCACAACCATCAACGATGGCTTCGGCGCTCGCGTGGCCGCCGGTAAGCTGGGTTTTCTGTTGAACGATGAAATGGACGACTTCACCTCCAAGCCCGGTGTGCCCAATATGTACGGCTTGATCCAGAGTGAAGCCAACGCCATTGGCCCGGGCAAGCGGCCTCTGAGCGCAATGGCTCCGACCATCGTCACGAAAAACGGCAAGCTCTTCTTGGTTCTGGGTTCACCGGGCGGTCCGCGCATCATTACCACAGTCGCAAATATCCTGATGGGCGTAATTGACTACGGTCTCGACATTCAGCAGGCAGTGAACGCTCCGCGCTTTCATCATCAGTGGGAGCCCGACGCTATTTTCATTGAGAACGTGGGCATCTCTCCTGACACTATCAAGCTGCTCCGCGCGCGCGGCCATGATGTGCGCGAAGAGGGCTACTGGAGTGACGGTGAGTGTATTGAAATAGAGCCCAAAACAGGCGAGTTGCTGGGCGCGCCTGACGGTCGCAGTGGCGGCAAAGCGGAGGGCTACTGAATGCTGCGCGCAATGTCAAGCTACGTCTATATCAAGAAGCGGCTGCATCCCGGCCTGCTGGATGCGATGAAGCGCGGCGGTGCCCAGGCCGTTGAACTGTTTGCCGCGCGCGGGCATTTCAACTACACAGACAAAGAGCACATCAAGGAACTGGGCGCGTGGTTCAAGAGTGAAGGAGTGGAACTGCACTCCATGCACTCTCCCATCTATATGAGCAACGAGTTTAAATCCGGCGGCGCTCCCCTGAACATTGTTGACATGGACAAGCCACGGCGGATCGAAGCCATGGATGAGATCAAGCGCGCGGTGGAAGTTGCGGAAGTGATGCCCTTCCGCTTTCTGGTGCAACATATCGGCAAAAGTGACGAGTATGACGACCCTCGCAAGTTCGAGTGGGCCATGAGCGGCATCGAACACTTGCGGGCTTTTTGCCGGCAGCTCGGCGTGACACTGCTGGTAGAAAATACGCCCAACGATCTGGCTACTCCGGAGAAGCTGAAAGAGCTGCTGAAAGCGCTGCATTATCCGGATCTGGGCGTCTGCTTTGACACTGGCCACGCGCACATGACCAGTTCCGTGCATCAGGCTTTCGGCGTGCTGGAACCTTACATCCGTTCCACGCACGTGCATGACAATAAGAGAGAGCGTGATGCTCATCTCTGGCCGGGCGACGGAACCATCGACTGGAACGAAACCATGCAGGCCCTGCGTGCCGCCCCGCAGATGCCTGCGCTGCTGATGGAGATTGAAGGCGAAGAAGGTATGGATGTCTCCGGAAAGATGGCGGAAGCGTACAAAAAGTTGGAAGAGGCTGCGGTGGCCGCAAGCTGAGTTGAACGTCGCCGGGAATGATTGAAAACAGAATTGATATGGACCAGACAACTACAACAACAGCACAGGCGCCCGTAACAACCATCGCGGAGATCGGCCGGCATGATGGACAGCAGGTAACCATCCGCGGCTGGCTGTACAACAAGCGCGAAAGCGGCAAGCTGATCTTTCCCATCTTCCGTGACGGCACAGGAGTGATCCAGGGTGTTGTGCCCAAGAACCAGGTAACGCCTGAAGTGTTTGACACGCTTAAGAACCTGACTGACGAATCCAGCGTGATTATCACGGGAAAGGTCAGAGCGGACAAACGCGCTCCGGGCGGGTATGAACTAGATGTCAGCGATGTGACGGTCGGTCAGCGCGTGCCGGAAGATGAGCCTTTCCCTATTGCGCGTAAAGAGCATGGCCCTGATTTCCTGATGGAAAATCGGCATCTCTGGATAAGGACGCCCCGGCAGGCAGCCATCCTCAGAGTGCGTGCAGAGATTGTTCGCGCAGCGCGGAATTTCTTTGACGATCGCGGCTTTACGCTCACTGATCCGCCCATCCTTACGCCCGCGGCCTGCGAAGGAACAACCACGCTGTTTCCGGTGGATTACTTTGATGAACAGGCGTACCTCACCCAGTCCGGCCAGCTCTATATTGAAGCCACGGCCATGGCGCTGGGCAAGGTCTACTCCTTTGGTCCAACGTTCCGTGCAGAAAAATCTAAAACGCGCCGCCACCTCACCGAGTTCTGGATGGTAGAACCCGAAGTGGCCTACGCCGAGCTCAATGACATCATGGAGCTGGCGGAGAACTTCATCAGCCACATTGTGCAGAGTGTTCTGGCGCGACGCGCGGACGACCTGAAGACGATTGGCCGTGATGTAACCAAGCTGGAAAACATCAAAGCTCCATTCCCGCGCATCACCTATGACGAAGCGGTCAAGATTCTTCAGGACGGCCACGCGAAAGGGCAGCTTGAGACCAAATTTGAATGGGGCGGAGATTTCGGATCGCCGGACGAAACCTATATCTCCTCACAATTTGACCGGCCGGTGATGGTGAATCGCTATCCTGCCAAAGTGAAAGCGTTTTACATGGAGCCGGATCCGCAGCGTCCTGAGCTGGCGTTGTGCGTAGACGTGCTGGCGCCGGAAGGCTACGGAGAGATCATCGGCGGCTCGCAGCGCATTGGAGATTACACGCTGCTGCGCAAGCGCATTCAAGAGCATGATCTGCCGGAATCAGCTTTTAAGTGGTACCTGGACTTGCGCAAGTATGGTGGTGTTCCGCATGCGGGATTTGGAATGGGAATTGAACGCGCAGTCGCATGGATTTGCGGATTGGAGCATGTACGGGAAACCATTCCGTTTGCCCGCACGCTGACTCGCATATATCCATGAGAAAGGACTTATGACGCCGGAAACTACGGTCGCATCGCCGACCAAAACAGAACAGCCAAACAGGCCCGTGCTTGGCGACAACATTGTTCCCAAACGGATCAGGATTCTTGGTGTTCCGCTTGATTTAGGCCAGTCACGTCGCGGCGTAGATATGGGCCCGTCCGCAGTGCGTGTCGCCGGACTTGAGGCGCGGCTTGAGGCGTTGGGGCATGTGGTTGAAGATGGTGGCAATGAGGCTGTGGCACTCGCGGAGCAGAAGAAAGAGGGCAATCCCAAAGCCAAATACCTCAAAGAAATCACCGCCACCTGCACCAAGCACGCAGAGATGGTTTTCAAGACGCTGGAAGCAGGAAAGTTTCCGCTGGTATTGGGCGGCGACCACTCTGTTGCGGCGGGAACTGTTGCCGGCGTGGCGGAATTTTTCCGCCAGCAGCGCCGGGTGCAGGAGCAGAAAATCGGGCTGATATGGATTGACGCCCACGCTGATATCAATACGCCAGACACCTCTCCCAGCGGAAACGTGCATGGCATGCCGCTGGCTGCCATCATGGGATTGGGCCCGCCCGAATTGGCGAACATTTATAACTTCTCTCCCAAAGTCCATCCGGAAAATTGCGTCCTGGTGGGCGTGCGGGACATTGATGCCCGCGAAAAAGAAAACATCAAAGAAACCGGCATTGAGGTGTACACCATGCGAGACATCGATGAGCGCGGCATGCGCACCGTGATAGAAGAAGCGCTGCGCGTTGCCGGACGCGGCACTGCGGGCTACCACGTGTCGCTGGATATGGACTGGATTGATCCGGAAGATGCACCCGGCGTGGGCACTCCTGTCCGGGGCGGAGCAAGCTATCGCGAAGGCCACCTGGCCATGGAGATCATTGCCGATCATGGCCGCATGGTGAGCTTTGAGATTGTGGAAGTGAATCCGGTGATTGATGAGCACAACCGCACGGCCGATCTGGCCGTCGAGTTGGCGCTGTCAGCCTTTGGAAAGAAAATTTTATAAATCAGGACTTTAGAAAACTGATCATGTACAAGATGAGAGCACGAACCCGGAAGATTGTCCCACTCATTTTTGCCGTGATTGGGCTGGCGGCCATGGGCGTGAGCATGAGCATGAGCCAGGACCAGCCCAAGCGCGGCCCGTCCACTCCGGAAGAGCGCAAGAGGTTTGTAGCCATCGCGCATAAGATGGAAGACGCCCCACTCGATCCCAGCCTGCGCAAAGAGCGCGACTGGGCCCTGCACTGGATGGTAGACATTCCTGACATCAATGTGAACCCCTGCCCTGAGCTGCTGGGCAACTTTTTGGAATCACGCTATCGTTACAAAGCCGAGATCAATGGCCAGGTGGCGTTTTCTATGGCAGCCTTCATGATTGAACACCCTGACAAGATAGGCGATATTGTCGCCACCAATACAGCGGCACTGGAAGGCGCGTTGAAGGCATACCGGGCCATTCTCAGGATTGAGCCGACGGCGCAATCAAGCTTCATGGAAGCGCTGGCAGAGCAGCAAAGCGAAGGCAAGCTGACCGAATATGTCCGCGAGCTGACCAAGCGCGGCTGCGAAAATGGCGACGAGACCGGGATGTAGGACGAGACTCACCGCAAAGGTCGCTAAGGGCGCAAAGGGACAAATAGGCAAGGAAGTCAGCCAGCAAGTCTCTGGTCCTCCGATTCCGTCCCGTCCTTTGCGTCCGTTGCGGTAAATCATTAAATTACTCTTTGATGCGCAAAACCAGAGTTGGTGTCCTATTCGGCGGGCGAAGTGGCGAGCATGAAGTCTCTCTCCTTTCAGCCGCTTCCGTTCTCAAAGCAATCGATCCTAAAAAATACGAGATCATCCCCATCGGAATTACCAGGGAAGGCCGCTGGCTCACGCCGCCGGATGCCGAACGCCTGCTGCGCGGTGAAATCACGCAAAAAGAGTCCGGCAGGCACTTGCGCGCCGGCGATCCCCGGGCCACCGCCAGCGCAGCCGTTCTGGCCAAGGGAGAAGCAGTGATTGTCCCGCCTGTTCCGCAGGCGCACGGCCTGGTGCCGTTTGAAAGCACCGTAAAACCAACAGACCACGCCATTGATGTGGATGTGATCTTCCCCGTGCTGCATGGGACCTTCGGCGAGGACGGCACAATCCAGGGATTGCTGGAGTTGGCGAATATTCCTTATGTGGGAGCAGGCGTTCTGGGCTCCGCAACCGGGATGGATAAAGACGTAATGAAGAAGCTCTTTTCCGCAGCCGGCCTGCCCATTGTGAAACACGTGACTGTGCTGCGCCACGCATGGGAGCAGGACTCAAAACAGGTGAGAAAGCAGATTGAGAACAAGCTTAAGTATCCGGTG
>DATFDA010000218.1:0-7322 GCA_035252525.1 Candidatus Angelobacter sp.
GGGAATGCAGTCCAGTCGTAAGTAATCGGAAGGGTGAGACTGAGCGTGGGGGCGATTCTGATTTGTAGAACTAATGATCATATAAGAAAAAGCCTGCAAAGCTGCGGATCAAACGCTAATGAGAAAAGTCTAGAGACCGTAGATCGAGGGCTAATGAGAAAGAGCCCACAAAGCCGCAGATTTAGACTAATGATAAAGATCCGACAAAGCCGCAGATTAAGCGCTAATGAGAAAAGCCGACAAAGCCGCAGGTTAAGCGCTAAAGCCCTGGTTGTGGCAGCCAGGAGAATTCGGCAATCCTGGTGTCCAGAAAGCACCCAGGCGTCTTGCTTGAGGTGCAAACGGTCGCTTTCCGAAACATCATCATTTAAGCAGGTATTCCGAGCTACAAAATGAATTCAAAAGCAATGGCATCATTTCGTGCTCCTCAAGAGCCAAACAGCAACGCACTTCGTCGAGCCATTTTCGGTATGAATAGCTTGCAACGTGACAAGAATATGACGAGACATCATCTTGACTTCCAACAATTCAGTTACGACCCTCAGCTTAATTTTCTGGCCCACTGCCTTCTAAGCAGAGGGTCGCAGAGATAAAAACTCAACGATTTAGTCGCTTTTGTCTGAGCAGGGTATCCAATTAGAGAGCCTAAAAATCACCATTCCGATAGAACGCATAATGTTTTTCAAGCTGGGACTTCACTAAGGCGACATCTTTCACAATCAACACGAAATAAACGTGATAAGCATCCCGTCGCGGATTAGGCCGGTGCAACCAGGAGTAAGCCTACCCAAGCGGCCGGTTGCGATTGGGTTGAAAATCGTGCATTTTATTATGAACCAAGCGCATTGAGGTCACGTAAGAGGCTTTCCTCCGCGCGTTGAGTGAGCGAACGAAATCGCTAGAGAGAGCTCTCTTGATATGGCGCACAAGTTCTTGTGCCCCAGGTCAAGCTCGAACAACATGTGGCATTGCCACCATTGTTCTATTCCATCGCAAGGTTTTGAGAATACACTACTCAAACCTTTTTCATCCCTCGTACCGGGTGGCGAGGATTTCTGTGGTTTCTGCAAAACCAGCAATATCTTTCGTTTCTACCGTTGCCGCAATTTCACCGATGAGGTGGATTAGGTCTCCGGATACGAGGACTACTTGGCTCTAGCCGCTGCCGGACTCGTTGGAACAACTTCTGCTGGATTCAACCAAACAATCTTGAACGGCCCGATCCCGTGGACCTGGAGGACTGTGTCGCCTTTGCACAATGCAAAGTGCCGCATGGTTTTTGGCATAAAGATGAATTTCCGGCGTCCATCGGAGTAACGTTTGAAGTGTCGAAAACGTCTCCGGTGCCGATCATGAAATTCCCCTTCAGAACCGTAATATTTTCGTCTGTGGGGTGCCAGTGAGGTGGAACTTTGGCCCCATCTGGGCACCGAATACGTAGTACGAACGGTTTTCCTTCGGCTGTAGGATCGCCAGAAACGTTTGCGTGTTCACAGCCCATGAAGCTGGGCTCCCATTTAAGGTCCCCTTCACGAACCAAGTTATGATTTGCACTATTGGATTGACTCATTGCTGGTTGGGCGAAGAATATTGTTCAGCAATAGGGACCCTATGATAACAAGCTCGCAACGAACATTCTTTTGGTGGTCATGAGCAAGACGCCTCCCAAAATCCGACTTAAGCTATCACAGGCTTGCCCTTGAGGAAACATTGATCAGACCTCACCTCAATAGAATTCGAGTACTTAGAAGTTAGCTGATCACGCGTGTGCCATTGTCTGACGCGCAATTCTGCGCCGTTTCCGCTTTTTCCAGTGAAATACAACCAACGCCAACGCAGCAAGAACGAGCAGCGGAACAAATAGCGCCTGCCAGGGAATGAATCTGGGAACGGGCTCTGTGCCATCGCCGTTGAGAACAAAAGCGGCCCAGAATCGCGGGTCGCTTAGTTCTGTTCCAGAGCGCAGGAATTCCAGCTTAGTCAAGCGCAGCGCTTCTGCTTTGGATTTATGCTTTTTCAGCAGAAAGAAGTAGAAAGTCTTCATGAAGTCCGCAGTAGGCTGATCAGGCACACGCCATAATGTAGTTAAAGCCGAGCGCGAACCCGCCGCAAGGAGAGCGCGGCTGAACGCCTGAATGCCTTCGCCCGGGATGAGCCGGCCGCGTTCTGTGTCGCAAGCAGATAACGTTGCCAAGCTCACGCCACGTAAATCCAGATCATACAACTCTTTCAGGAACAAGAAATTGTTTGGCTGTCCTGGTTCATCCGGCGAGAACAAGAGCCGCGACCGTTCAGGGTTGTCCATATCAGCAATGGCGTGCGTACTCACGTGCAACAGAGGAGCGCCGTTGCGAGCCGAATTAAAAAACTGTTTCTTTTGGTCTGCTTCACTCAAATATAATTTCGCGCGACCAGCGCTCATTGCGGCAATGCTGCGGATTTCATCTCCTGAACTTGGCAGAGACTGCAAATTCTCGCCACTACGAGAAGCGAGCAGAGAGCTCTCTCCATTGCCGACCACTGCAGGATCGCCGAACGCCACGAGTTCCCGCTCCCACGGCAGACCAAAGGCGCGTTTGCGCTCCAGAGCTCGGCGCAACAGCAGCACCGCGCTCGGCATGTAAGTGAGATCATGGTGCTCGATCAAAGGTGCACCAGATGCATCCTTGATCAAATCGAACGGGAGCAGGCTCAGGAAGCCATCGGGCACAATGAGCAAGTGAGCGTACTTGCCCTGGGCCAATGGCTGAATCCCCGGGGGAAGCAGCGCAGTAATCCTGGCGAACTCACTCTGCCAATTCTGTTTCAAGCCGTCAGGAAACGCGGATACCAATTGCACGAATTGATCCATCTCTTCTGAAGAGAGGTGTTTGTGCGCGATGCCCACAGAATCGTGCGTCATCCATATTGCCGCCACAGCATCAGGGCCGGTCCAGAACTCAATCAATGCAGTGTCCGGCGCAAGCCGCGACTGCAGCGCGCCCAGCGTGAGCGAGGCAGGCGCAACTTTTGCGCCATAGAAACGATCCTGAAAGACCCGTGCGCGGCTGCGTTCCATGTACTGCAGTGCTTCGGGCACATCATCTCGCTCAACCAGCAGCTTGATCAAGCCATCGTAGACGTCGCGTTTGTCGGCGAGAAAATCTGTCTTCAAGCGGGTGAGTTGCAACCGGGACCGCAAACTTTCAATTTTGTCGATTGCCAAGCGGAATCTCTTCTCGGCCAACCCGGTGTTGCCATTGTGCAAAGCAATCCTGCCCAACCCGTACAGTGCTTTCCATTGTTCTTCCACTGTTCCAAGCTGGATGGCGTATGCCTGCGCGGCCTCATAGTCTTTTTCCGCCTGCGTAAAACGGTCCATGCGATAAAGCGTTTCTGCGCGATACAGCAATGCCTGCATGATCTCGCGCTGGTTCCCGGTTTTCTTTGCCAGAGCATGTGCGCGATCAAACGTGGCCAGCGCGTCCGGCAACCGGCCGAGATCCAGCGCGAGGACGATACCAATGTTCTTTAGCACGCCCAGTTCGCCATCAACATCCTTCTGGATCGCGTACCAGTGCTCGGCATCATGATAATTTTTGAGCGCCTCCGGTCCATCCCCCAGGCGCCGATAGAGGATTCCAAGATTGGCCAGCACATGAGCAATTTCTCTGGGCGCCAGATCGCGCGGTGAATTCAGTTCCTCGTAATAAATGCTGATGGCTCGTTGATCATTGCCCAGCCTTTGGTACAGGGTGGCCAGATTCAGCCGCGTAAGCTTGCGCCAGGCAGCAGCCCATTGCTCACCGGAATTTTTTTCCACCAGCGCGGCGGAAGATTCATAGGTGCGCAGGGCTTCAGAATATTTCGCCTGGTAATAGTAGACGTTGCCCAAATTGTTGAGGACGGTCACCGAAGTCAGCGCATCGCCTTGCCGGCTGCTGAGGGTGAGCGCCTCTTCCAGGTCCGCTGCGGCTTCCGGATACTTCCCGGCATTCAGGTAGGCGAGCCCCGCATCGTTGTGCGACTTGGCCTCGCATTCAAGATCGCCAAGCTTGCGGCAGACTTCCATGCTTTCGCGTGCAAGTTCCACAGCCTGGTCATATTGCCCGGTGGCATCTGCAATATCGGCCAGATTGCTCAGTATATTCGTGAGCTGCTGGCTGGGACCCTTGGCGCGAAGCTCAGGCAATAATGGCTCATAAATCTGGAGGGCAGCCTCTGTATTGCCCTGGATCTTGAGCGAGTACGCCTTGTCCAGCCGCGATTGCACCTCCGCTGCATCTGTCTGCGAAAATGCCGCCATTCCAGGCAGCAGCAGGAGCAGCGCACACAGCGTCTTAAGGATGCTTCTTGGCACAGTCTTTCGTAAGTATAGTGCAGTGATGCGCTGATTGTTGTTTCTTCGGGTTGAGGTAAAAACCTCATCCCTGCGGATCTGGGCTGATCACGCACGGCGGCGTTGCGATGATGGTATTTCCGGCGATGCAAACACTTCCTTGATCTCCTTTGGATTTGCCGCCTCGCCGGCAAAGGTAAATGTGCCTTTGTCCAGCATCTCTCGCGCCCCGCGAAGGAATGCGCCGAGCGCGGTCCGCTGCAAAGCGCTGCCCACGCTGATCCGCATGGCTCCCATCCTCGAGAGTTCATCCAGGGTCAGCAGCACGCCTTGCAATCCCATCAGCACGTTCACTGGACGATCTACTGAACTCAGCACTGCGGCAATGTCTTCTTTGCTGCGCAGCCCCGGCGCATATAACACGTCTGCCCCTGCCTCCTGATAGGCCTGCAGGCGCTTGATTGTGTCTTTGATATCTGGCCGGCCGTGCAGATAATTTTCTGCTCGACCGGTCAGCGTGAAGGTGAAGGGAAGTGACCGCGCTACGGCCACCGCTGCGCGCACACGATCCACTGCGTGCGCGAATTCATAGATTGGCTGCTCTGGCCGGCCGGTGGAGTCTTCAATGGATCCGCCCACAACTCCGGCTGCCGCAGCCAACTTGATGGTTTCAGCCGCGGCCTGCGGCTCGTCGGCATAACAGTTTTCCAGGTCAGCACTCACCGGCAGATCTGTTGCGCGGGCAAGCTCGCCGACATGAGCAATCATCTCGTCGCGTCCGACTGCGCCGTCGGTCTTGCCTACGGAGAAGGCATAGCCCATGCTGGTGGTGGCCAGCGCTTCGAATCCCAAGTGCGCCAGCAGCCGCGCTGACCCGATGTCCCATGGATTGGGAATAATGAAGGCTTCTTTGCGCTGGTGCAGCGCGCGAAATGCTGTTCCTTTTTCAGCTTGCGTTGGCATGGACAACCTCCTTGCGGTTCTCTGGGGAAGGGAAGCTGAGCGTGGATTCCACTCCCTCAACAAAATTTCTTTCTTCGCGCAGGATCAGCCGTTTGCTCTGCGCCGTGGCAAAATTCTCCTGCGCTTCCGGGTCGGATTTCAATCTTGCCTTGTAAGCTTCGTATGCGGCCAGGCTTTCAAAGGCAATCAGTCCCCAGGCAACGTTATTGGTGCCTTCATAGGGAAGGAAATATCCTACAAGCTGGCCGCCACATCGGGGAATGATGCGGCCCCAGTTTTCAGCGTATTTCCTGAACTTCTCTTTTTGAAACGGATCAATCTCATAGCGGATCACGCATGTCACTGTCATTTTGCTCCCTCCATATGCACTATGGCACTGGCGGAACATCAACACTTCGTTTACCATCGAAGTATGAATGTGGAACAGCAGCACGATACGGCAGTCTCCCGCATTGCGGCCGCCATCGGCGACCCGGCGCGCTCCCGCATGCTCTATTGCCTCTCCGACGGCCACGCCCGCACCAGCACTGAACTTGCCGTGGTGGCCAACGTAAGCCCATCCACGGCCAGCGCTCATCTCAATCGCCTCATGGCGGAGCGCCTGATCAAAGTGCACGCGCAGGGCAAGCATCGTTATTACAGCCTGGAGGGATCCGGTGTCGCTGAAGTGCTGGAGGGCTTAAGTGTCCTCGCCGGCGGTGAGCGTCCGAAATTTGTTCCCAACACTCCTGACCGGCTGCGTTTTGCCCGCACCTGCTATGACCACATCGCTGGAACCCTGGGAGTGTCACTGCATGATCGCCTGCACGGTCTCAAATGGCTTTCCTCGGCTTCCCGCAGCAGCACTGTATCTGGTTCGTCCGGCAGCAATGATTACGACATGACCTTGCAGGGAGAGAAAGCTTTGACTGGCATGGGAATCGATCTCGACGCCGCACGCAAGCTGCGCCGCCGCTTTGCCTGCGCCTGTCTCGACTGGAGCGAGCGCCGCCCGCACCTAGGGGGAGCACTTGGCGCCGCCCTGCTCGAAGTCGCGCTAAAAAAGAGGTGGGTGAGCCAGGACCTCGACAGCCGTGCTCTGCGTGTGACCGCTCTTGGCCGAAGGGAATTGCAAGCACGTTTTGACCTTCAACTCTAAGGGATGATGGCACGAAATATTCTGTTGGAACGGAACAGAATCGTGTGGGACAGGCACTCCTGCCTGTGCCGTTTTCTTTTGCTTCTGAAAGTAACTCATGAACTTGTTTTGCACAGGCGAGGGCGCCTGTGCCACACGAGTTTGGAGGAGTTTGCTTCGGCTCACAATTCGAGTTACTCGTAAGCCCACACACCTGCATTCCCTCTTCAATCTGCGCAAATCAGTGGGATCAGTGTCATCAGCGGTAAGCTTTTGGCTATCACGACAAAGCGATTTCTTGCCATCCACAATTTTCCTCTTGACATATCTACTACATACATAGTAGATATACAAACCGAGATAGTAGACTATGACTCTTCCCAAACTCACGAAACTTGAACTCCAGATCATGGAGGTCCTGTGGAACCTCGGCGCCACCTCCATCCGTGAAATTCAGGAAGCCTTTCCCGAGCGCGCGCGTCCCGCTTATACCACCATCCAGACCACTGTGTATCGCATGGAAAAGAAGAAGGTGGTGCGCCGCGTAAAGAAGATCAGCAACGCGCACATCTTTGAGCCGGTGGTCTCGCGCCACGCCGCCCAGCGCCGGTTGATTGATGAACTCTTGAGCCTGTTCGGCGGGCGCACGCAGCCCGTGATGGCGCACCTCATTGAATCCGGCAAGCTTACCCTGGACGACCTGCGCGAGGCGGAGAAGACCATGCGCTCGCTGCAGAAGAAAGAGAAGTAGCCATGAATGTGCTCGCCGCTCTCTTTTCCTGGACTCGGTTTGGATCTGCCCTCGGCAATCATTTATGGCAGTCCACGGTCTTTGCCGCGGTTGCCGCGCTGCTGACATTGCTGCTCAGGAAGAACCACGCGCGCACACGCTATTGGCTCTGGCTCGCAGCATCGCTGAAGTTT
>DATFDA010000219.1:0-7343 GCA_035252525.1 Candidatus Angelobacter sp.
TCGACGGCCCAGGCAACCACGGCACACACGTCCCAGGCTGCCATGATCAACAGAAAATGCGCATCCCAGAATGCCGGTATCGCCCAAAGAACGCCAATCCCAATCAGCAGAAAGAAACGACGCCCAAATCCGAACGGGAACCGCTTGTTGGCGCGCGCCGTGGCCTGCACGGTTGCGGGTACCAGCGCTTTGCGGTTGGAGTTCATTTCTTCATCTAAACCTGAAAGAAAGTTTTCAACAGGAAGTTACGACCACACGGAGAAATAACTTGAAACTGTCCTGCCTTCTCCGTGTCTCCGTGCCTCCGGGTGAGAATTGACGTTATTTCGGTACTTCCACCGAATTCACAATCTCCTTCAGCACCTGATCGCTATCCTGCCCTTCCAGCTCAGCTTCCGGTTTCATCATCACACGGTGCCGAAGCACCGGCGGCGCGGAAGATTTCACATCATCCGGGATCAGGTAATCGCGTTCTTCCAGCGCTGCGGCTGCCTTGGCCACCATCATCAGGCTGATGGCCGCGCGCGGACTAGCGCCCAGCGCAAGCGATGGCCATTCCCGTGTGCGCCGTACCAGCTCCACCATGTAGTGAAACAGTGCCGGTTCAACCGTGGTCCGCCTCACTTCTTCCCGCGCCTGTTGCAAGACTTCTACGGGCAAGGCAGCAATCTCAACTGCTTCAAGGTGATGGGAATCGAATCCGTGGTGATGGTTTTCCAGGATCTTTATCTCCTGCTCCGGTTCGGGATACGTGATCTTGATCTTGAGCAGAAAACGGTCGAGCTGCGCCTCCGGCAACGGGTAAGTGCCTTCAAACTCAATCGGATTCTGTGTGGCGAACACGGTAAAAAATTCCGAAAGATGATGGGGAACGCCGTCAATGGTGATCTGGCGTTCTTCCATGGCTTCCAGCAGGGCGGCCTGCGTGCGCGGAGGCATGCGGTTCACCTCGTCTGCCAGAAGCATGTCAGTGAAAAGCGGGCCGCGGTGGAGCGCAAAAGTGCTGGTGGCCAGGTTGAGTACGTTGCTGCCGATGATGTCAGCCGGCATCAGGTCAGAGGTGCATTGCACCCGCCGAAATTCAAGATCAAACAGGCGGGAGAAGCACTTGATCACCAGAGTCTTGGCGATGCCCGGTACGCCCTCAAGCAAAGCGTGCCCGCCACAGAGAATCGTAAGAAGGCACTGGTTGATCAGTTCCTCCTGCCCGACAATGACTTTTCCCAATTCACTTTGCCCGTGCTTGAGCACTCGGGACACGTTCTCCATGAGGAAAGCTCTCCTGTAAGAGTTTCAAATTCTGCATGTGGCGGTTCAGTTCCTGGGCCAGTCCCAGCGCAACTTCTTCACCTGGTTCGTCCTGCGCCAGCGTGGCCTCAATTCTACGCAATAGCTCCGGCAAAGCGTCGTCCTTGTAATGCAGGCGATTCCGCAGTGTGCGCGCCAGATCATCAGCGGAACTGTCAGTTCGCAGGCCCAATCTCCGCGCCACGATTGTACGAAAGCGCGTGTATGGCACTTCCAGCGCGGCGTGGTTTGCCTTGGCGCGATGATACAAGCCGCCGAGCGTCTCCACGAATTCCAGAGGCGAGAGGCGCGACTTTTCTTCCACCGAATGAACAGGCAGGGTGCGCCGTGAAAACGTGAGCAGCACCACGCCAACGAGTAGCAAGCATTGCAGCAACCCGAACAAAAGCGGCGGCTCGGAAAAATAAGCACTCAGCGTGTCCCGGTAACCGTGAAAATATTCATCCCAAAGAACATGATCCTTTCGGTCGCCGAGTGAATTCAGCAGCAATGCCAGATTCCCGGCCGCGCCGATGCCTGCATTGCTGAGCGGAACAGAAGAAGCCCACCAGATGACCTCGCCCTTACCCACTTTGTATGAGACCACCACCGGCCGCTCTCCATCAGCGTAGTGCACCAGGCAACAGGAGTGCGCGTTCCTCCAATATGCGCCGGGCGACATGCGAATTGTTCCCGCGCGTGTAAGCGGCGAGAGCAGTTGTGGTTCATAGGCCTTCCACGCAGGGCCAGCAAACACTTCAGGCGCCGTGTCTCCCTGAGGCAGAAAAAGAGAGGCGGTGTACCCTGTGGCCAGAACTCTGCCTCCGCGACTCAAAAATAATTGCAGCGAAATCCTTTCCTGTTTGCTGGGTGCGTTGAAGGGCGACGCCAGCACCAGCGTAGTATTGGCGACATTGGCCGGAAGCTGGTTGGGTGATTGCTCCCATCGCTCCACTTTATAGCCCTGCTGCTGTAGCAGCAGGAAAGCTGCTTTCGCGCCCGCCGAATCCGCCGAATAAGTACTTGGAACATCGGACTCCTCCTGGCTGGAAGAAAACACAGCCAGTGCGATCACCAGCACGGTGACAATCGCCGCTGCCCATAGCAGAAGCCGCCGGTCGCTGCTGGAGAGGTTTACCGGCATCCCAGCTTCTCCAGTTGTCCCAACGATTCTTCAAAGTCCTGCTGCGCGGCCGGACGGTCACCATACCAGACCACCTCAAATTTCCTGGTCAGCGTTGAAAGTGGCGGATAGCTGGGATTGCGAGTGCTCAACAGCCGCAGGTACTCGCGCGGCGTGCGCGCGCGGTTGGGCTTCCACGCGCCGCCTGATTCCAGAAAAGAGATCGCTGCCCAGTACGCAAGATGAATGGCATTGCGCCAATCCTGCTTCTCCGCATTTTCACGCGCTTCCGCCAGCCATACACGCCAGCTCCTGGCGGAAGGCGCAAAGGGCAGAATTTCCCGCTCAGGCCGCTCTTCTTCCTTGCGCCGCAAACGGCTGACCGTCCAGAACAGCAGCAGAAGCAAAGCGCAGGCCACCAGCGCATACACAACAAACTGGAGCACATTGAAAGCGCTTGTCCCGCGAAAATGAAGATGACCGAGCACCCAGCCCACCCATTTGTACAGCTTCGAAAGCAACGTCTCTCTCACGCCCGGTCCGTGGACTTTTCTGAACTCTGATTGGGAAAGAATCTGCCCAAGTTCCCGTCGGGTAGACGTGAGGTCCTCGGATGTTTGTGAATATGCAGTCGCTTCAGTTTCCAGCCGAAGAATGTAGCTCTTGATCTGTTCCAGGCGTTGCGGTTTGGCGGTGCGCTCGGCCTTGTCAAAGTCGGTTAAATCATTCTTCAGCGGATGATAATTGACCGTAATCTCTCCGCTGCCTGTGTTCACCGCAACCTGGTCAGGGATTGAAGCAATCACGTCGCCTGCCTGCTCGGGATGGTCATCCAGGGAATGGACGCGCGCTTCAATGCTTTGGAGTTGCTGGCGGTATTTGTCCAGAGAAACTCTCGTGTCTGCAGCAAGCTGCCCGCACAGCAACAGCGCCAAAACCAGCGTGCGAACAATGGGTTTGCAGGCGGTCATCCGATGGTAGAGGGAGCGCCTGGAGTGGCTTCTCCCTGCAAAGGCGGCGGTTGCGGCTGGCGTATGGCTTCCATCATCAGTTGCAGATCAAACGCTTCCTTGCGCACACGTTCATCATAGTAAATGAGCGAAACGGCTATCGTGGCTATGGGAAAGGCAATGCTGCGGGCAAGGAAGTCGCCTATGTATTGCCAGACGATGAAGGGCGCCATGGCAGCCGGACTTTTCTTTGTAAGGGCAAGTGCAATTCCGATGAAGTAGGGCAAAGAAAGCACTGCGGAAAGCCCAAAGCTGATCACGGCCGCCAGAATGTTTACCAGGATCAGTCGCAACACTGAGCCTTGCGCCAGCGCCCAGCTACGTTTGAGGCTCTCGATCACACCGAGGCGCTCCACCACGGCTGAGGGCACGGCAAGAGAAAGCCTGGCGGAGATGTACAAGACTGCACAAAGAAGAGCGGGGAAGAACAGCAAAACGGCGAGTGCCGGAAGCAGCGCTACAACCAGATGCTGGCCTTTCAGTGCAAATCCAATTGCCAGAAACGGAATGCCTATCACCGCTGCCGCCGCCAATACCGCGCCTGCAACAGCCAAAAACGCCAGCACCACAATTCCCAGGACTGTGCCGGCGTAAGGGAACATCAGTTTGTAGGCTTCAGCAATGCTGGTCTTGTGATCCAGGTGCACCCGGGTAACGGCATAGACTGATGCGCCGGTGCACAAGGCGTAGCCAAATATCCAGAGCGCCATCAGCGCCATGCCGGTCAGCACAGCGGCCCCGATTGCTGCAATCTGTAATCCCGTGCGGCCAGACAAGATTGAAAGCGTTCCGGCGCCCACTAATCCCAACTGTCCCAGCAGCAGCAAAGCGGGAGGAAGGGCGGCAATGCCGGCAAACAGAAGGAAGTTTTGCCGGTAGAGGCTGAAGGTCCTGTCCAGCACCTGTGAGGTGCTCATGGGACGCAAAACTGTATCCATTCAGGTCTCCTGGCAAACCGGCATTTATGCCGATGTTGCAGCCGTGCTCGCGGCTGGTTGCAGTGCATCCATCATCAATTGCAAATCAAAGGCTTCTTTCCGGACGCGTTGATCGTAGTAAACCAGCGCCATGGCAATGGTGGAAATGGGCCCGGCGAGCATGGTTCCGATGAACTGGGCCGCATACATCCAGGCCAGCCAACCGGCGTTAAGATGCATTCCGTGCATGGAGAACATTCCTGTCCCAATGTATGCCGGGGCCTGCAAAACGCTTTTGAACGCCACCGCAATCAACCCGGTCAGCAGGTAGACACAGAAAATGCGTCCCATGCTCCCACGGCTTAGAAATTTACTGCGGATCATGGAGAATTTCACCGGAAGATTCTCGATTGTGCAGGCCGGCACCGCCAGAGCATAACGGCAGAAAACGTAAACCATCCAGACGATCGCGCCGATAACGCCAAAGAATCCAATGAAAAATCCCAATCCTGCACCCAGGATGGCACCTGGGTCGGGTCCACTTTTTAGCTTGCCCAGCACAAAAATGATCAACCCAAACAGAACGGCATAAACCAGGATCAACGGACCTGCTGCCACGGCAAAAATCCTGACCACCAGAGCCAGGATTCGTCCGAACAGCGGCTTGATTCGGCTGTAGGCTTCCTGGATGGTTGTCGATTTGCCCAGGTGCAGCATGGAGACCGCGTAAACCGTAGCGCCTGAAGCAATCGAATATCCCACCACGTAAGCCGATAAACCCACCATCATGCCGATGGCGCCACGAGTGAGCAGGTCCTGGAACATCAGGCGCATCATCTCAGGATCCATTTTTGTGGGATCGGGAGTGGTTGGAATTCCCAGCCACCAGACCTGTAGCAGCCCGGCAATCAATGTCAACGCCGGGGCAATCATGGCGATTCCGGCAAACAGCGCGAAATTTGTGCGATACAGGTAAAAGGTCCTGTCCAGCACCTGTGATGCGTTCATGGGACGCAGGGCTGAATCCATAACTTTGGTCTCTCCGCGGGGGTGTAGATGCATGGTAGCACACGGTAATGACCGGAGAATTTACGTGCGGCTGCGCCCCAGGCAATGGTAACTGCTCTGTAACTGAGCCTTTCCGACTGGGTCTGGTAGACTCACCTGTTCAACTTCCCGCGAGGCGCTGACGAGTGAGACAACTTCCTGTAATGGTGGTGCATGGCGGAGCATGGGCCATGCCGGATGACGTGGTGCAAGCCCACATGAACGGCGTGAACAAAGCGCTCGCCGAAGGCTGGCGTGTTCTTGAGCGCGGCGGCAGGGCGCTGGACGCCGTGCAGGCTGCCATCACTTACATGGAGGATGATGACACTTTTGATGCTGGCCGCGGCAGCTTTCTGACGCGCGATGGACGGGTCCAACTCGACGCCCTGATGATGGATGGCGCTACGCTGCGGGCGGGTGGTGTCGGCTGCGTGGAGAGGATTCGTAATCCCATTGCGGCGGCACGCCTGGTGCTAGATGAAAGCCCTCATGTTTATATGGTTGGCGAAGGCGCGGAAGCCTTTGTTCAGGAATATGGGATTCAACTTTGCCGCAACAACGAACTGGTGATTGAACGCGAGGTACAGCGCCTGAAGGAGGCGCAGGCCAAAGCAGCGTCCGGAGAGCCGGACACAACCTTTGCCGGTCTTGATCGGGGACACGATACGGTAGGCGCAGTGGCGCTCGATGCTGAGGGCAACATTGCTGCAGGCACTTCGACCGGCGGCACGCTCAACAAAGCGCCTGGCCGCGTGGGAGACTCATCCCTGATCGGGTGCGGCTGCTACGCTGACAATCTTAGCGCCGCCGTCTCCTGCACGGGATGGGGTGAGCCGATTATGAAGCTGGTGCTGGCCAAGTGGGCTGCTGATCGTGTGCAGAGAGGCGGAGCCCCCGATGCCGTTGCCTCAGAAGCCATGTCTTACCTGCAACGCCGTCTCAACGGCCACGGAGGCATGATCCTGCTGGACCAGCGTGGCCGCTTGGGCATGGCTCACAATACGCCCAGAATGGCCTGGGCTTGCAAGAGCACTGAGGGTGAACGCTCCGGCGTGAAGTGCTAGAGTGAACACGCCTTCTGAGCGGATCAGAACCTCTGTTTGAGCCCGCCAATACTGCACACTCTCTCGCACCATTTACAATAGATATTCAGGCCATAGCACTTCAGGCAGCAGGGGAGCGGATGTACGAAGTCACGGTAGAAGACACATTTGCAGCCGGACATTATTTGCGGAATTACAGGGGCAAGTGTGAGAACCCGCACGGCCACAACTACAAGGTCCGGGTCACTCTGCGCGGAGCGGAGTTGGACAAGGCCGGTCTGCTGCTGGATTTCAAAGACCTGAAGGAAGTCATGAAGGGCGTAATTGACCGCCTTGATCACCAGATGCTCAATGACATTGAGCCTTTCAAGTTGTTGAATCCATCCGCGGAGAACATAGCCAAATATTTTTATGATCAGGCGAACGCACGTCTCAGGTCGGTCAGCAACGGGCGCGTCAACGTAAAAGATGTGACCATCTGGGAGACGGATACCACCACCGCCCGGTATTCCGAGTAAGTGCAGATAATCAATGCACATTATTGAAATTTACCGTTCCATTCAGGGTGAGTCGTCTTTTAGCGGGTTGCCGTGCGTCTTCGTACGGCTGGCAGGATGCAACCTGCGCTGCACCTGGTGTGACAGTGAGTACACGTTCTCGGGCGGCAAGAAAATGAGCGCAGCGGAGATCGAAGCCGAGGTTGCGCGGCTTGCCTCTTCCGGACTGATCGAATTCACCGGCGGCGAGCCCATGTTGCAGGAGCGTGAACTGGTCCCACTGATGGCGCGATTTCTTGAAAAAGGCTACAAGCTGCTGTTGGAAACCAGCGGCGAACGTCCACTCGACAGTGTGCCGGCTGAAGTACATAAGATTGTGGATGTGAAGTGCCCATGCTCTGGTGAAGGCGGAAGTTTCC
>DATFDA010000220.1:0-9705 GCA_035252525.1 Candidatus Angelobacter sp.
TGCACTGCCCGGCAGTTCAGTAACCGTAACGCTGCAGGATGAAATTGATCTGGGCCGGGGCGATATGCTGGCTTCTTTCGATTCGCCGCCTCAAACCTCTTCACGCATACAAGCTCACCTGATCTGGATGCATCCGGAGCCGATGCGCGCGGGAAGGAAACTTCTCCTGAAGCACACCACCCGGACAGTGCGCGCAACCGTGACCTCGATTCGCCACCGCGTAGATGTGAATACGCTTTGCGAAGCTGACGCAGGAGTGCTGCAGATGAATGACATCGGCTGCGTCACCATCGAAACTGCGCAGCCATTGCACTTCGATCCTTATCGCCATGATCGAACCACGGGAGGTTTTATCCTCATCGATCCCGTGCACAACGGCACGGTTGCCGCCGGCATGATCATTGAGAGTCCGGGTGCGGAGCTGGAAACAAATGCTGTTGAAAGAGTCCGGCTTTCGGAGCGCATTCTGCGCAATGGCCACCCTCCGGCGGCAGTTTGGGTCATGAATCGGCCCGACCTGGCGCTGGTCCTGGAACGGGCGATTTTTGCACGCGGATGGAACGCTCAGATGTTGTCCGCCGACGAGTTTGACCCGGACCAGATGAAAGCTGCCGCAAAAGCCCTGCAAGCTTCCGGAGCCATCACTCTTCTTTCTGTGCCCGCAAACGCGGCGACTGCACTAAAGACGGAGATTCAGTCCATCTTCGGGCGCGAACACGCGCTTGAAATTTCATCGGCGGAGGCAGGCCCCGGCGAGACCGTCGCCCGGTTGCTGCAATGGTTAGACCGTCTGGCAGGAGGAGTACATGAAAATCAATGGGTCTGATTTAGAGGAGCATCAATCCGCCGAGAGTATTGTTCATCGCGTGCTTCAGAAAGAACCTGGCCGATTCTGCATCACTTCCAGTTTTCAGGCCGAGGACATGGTGCTTCTGGATCTCATTCGCCGTTGGCTCCCAAGTATCCCGGTACTGTTTTTGGATACTGGATATCACTTTCGCGAGACGTATGCATATCGCGATCGCATGACGGCAGCCTGGAACCTGAATCTTGTGAACCTGCTTCCCGCCACAACGGTTGCAGAGCAGGAGCGCGCATCGGGTTTGCTGTATCTGATTGATCCCACCCAGTGCTGCCAGGCGCGTAAAGTCGTGCCGCTCATGCGCGCGCTGGAGGATTTCGAAATCTGGTTCACCGGACTGCGCCGGGAGCAGTCGCCCACGCGCGCCAATCTGACAAAAATCGAAAAGCACCGGCTCCCCAGCGGCAAGGAAATCCTGAAAGTGAATCCCATTGCAGACTGGGACTGGAGTAAGGTCCTGAGTTACATCGAGGAGCACAGCATCGAGATTCTGCCCTTGTACCAGCAGGGCTACCGCAGCATCGGTTGTGAACCATGCACAAGTCTCCCGGTAAATCCTGGGGATCCTCGTTCCGGGCGCTGGTCGGGGAAAAAACTGGAATGCGGCATTCACACCATCACCCGGCAGGAGCACTGAGATGCAGGTGCTGGTTGGATTTGTGATCGCACTGATTCTGGGACTCACCGGAGCCGGCGGCGGAAGCCTGGCCACTCCCGCGCTGGTACTGCTGGCAGGAATACCGGCAGCCGAGGCGGTGGGTACGGCCCTTGTGTTCACTACCGCCGTTCGCCTGCTTGCAACTCCTTTTTATCTGTCGGGAAGACAAGTCCATTTCCGCTGCCTGGGGCACATGTTGCTCGGCGCGGTCCCCGGACTGCTTGGAGGTACGTATCTCTTGCACGGAGCCAATGCGCGGCTATCCAAGCCTGTGGTGCTTCTTGCGGTTGGGAGCGGGCTGATCGTCTCTTCAATTTTTACCAGCTTGCGTCACGATGGCCTGAAAAGACAGGCAAGCGAACGCCCGGCTTCATGGTTGGGATGGATGGCGCTGCCCATCGGGATGGAAACAGGCTTTTCAGCAGCAGGCGCGGGGGCTCTGGGTACCCTGTTGCTGCTTAACTTTTCCGGTCTCAGTGCAGCCGAGGCGGTCGGCACTGACCTGGTCTTTGGAACCGCGCTCGCGGGATTGGGAGCGCTCTTCCACTTCAGCTTTGGGACGATCAGCGGCGCCATGTTGAAAACTCTTTTGCTGGGCGGAATACCTGGCGTGATCGCCGGATGCGTGTTGGCGCGGCGTATGACACCCAGCCTCTTGCGGAGGGCCATTGTTGTCGTGAGCGGGCTGCTGGGTCTGGAGCTACTTGTCGTCGGAGCGCGATCGCTGCTCTAAATCGTGCAGCACGATGAAGCTGCTGCAACAAGTCCCCCAGGAGAAGAGCCGCTGTTTTGATTCGAAACGGAGGCCTAGGGGCCGCGCCCCGGCGTATCAGCAGAGATATCGGGCCGCGCACCTCTGCCCCAGCTCTGATGGACCGTAATCTAAACCGAAATTTACTTTTCTTAACCAGCAAACCTGCCACTTACGCGCTCTGATGTGAACCGTGCGTTGCGCGTAAGCCATCCAATTCAAAGAGAATATATAGAGATGCGATTCCTTGTGGGAAACTGTTTGCTTGCCGTGTTGCTGCTGGTTGCCGGCTGTGGGAAAAATGATAAGGCTGCCAATAGCGCAGCTTCAGGCGCAAACCCCGCTGGTCCGGCTCCTCCGGTCACAGTTGCGGTGGCCCAGCAGGCGCCCATTCCGGTTGAGATTGATGCCATTGGTAACGCGCAGCCGTACCGCGCTGTTCAGGTTAAATCCATGGTGGATGGGCAGATTGACCGCGTTGCGCTGCAGCAGGGGCAGGACGTGCGCGCAGGCCAGATCCTGTTTCAACTCGATAAACGTCCATTCAAGGCCGCTCTGGATCAAGCGTTAGGGAAGCTGGCCCAGGACGAAGCGACAGCAGCGAACAACAAGGCTCTCGCAGCCCGTGCCGACACTCTTTTGAAAGAAGGAGTACTCGCCGCCCAGGACGTACAAACCACCAACGCTCAAGCCCAAGCCAGCGCAGCCGCCGTACAGGCAGACAAGGCAGCCGTGGAGCAGGCAAGAGTCAATCTCGGCTATACCGATATCGTTGCTCCCATTAACTCTCGCGCCGGCGCTGTGTTGATCAACCTGGGAAACCTGGTCAAAGCCAACGATACCAATCCCCTCACAACCTTGAACGAAATCGAGCCTATTTATGTTTCCTTCAACATCCCGGAAGCCCAGCTTGCTGAATTGCGCGCGCGAGGCGAAAAGAACCTCAAAGTGATGGCGTATCCTCCCAACCAGCAGCAGGGAGCGCAGGGCAAGCTTACTTTTATTGATAACGCCGTGGACGCTACCACCGGCACAATTCGACTGATGGCGACTTTCCCGAATCATGACCGGCGGCTCTGGCCGGGACAGTACTTGAATGTGAAGCTGGTGCTCGGAATCGACCCACATGCGATTGTGGTTCCCACGACTGCCGTCCAGGCGGGGCAGCAAGGAAAATTCGTTTACGTAGTGCAAAAAGATGGGACCGCTGTAGCCACGCCGGTGAAAAGCTCACGCAATTATCAGCAGCTCGCCGTGATTGAGAGCGGTGTAGCGGCCGGAGAATCTGTAGTGGTGGATGGCCAGGCCCGAGTTGTGCCGAACGCAAAAGTGAACGTGGTCAAAACGCTGCCGGCCACGGGGGCCTCAAGCCAACCCACCAAGGAAGCGGCGCTTTCCGGGGAATCTCAATGACAGGACTGTTTATACGCCGGCCGATTATGACCTCGCTGGTCATGCTGGCCATCCTGGTATTCGGCATCTTTGCTTATCGCACCTTGCCGGTCAGTGATCTCCCGAACGTCGATTTTCCTACCATTCAGGTAAACGCGTCATTGCCGGGCGCCAGTCCTGAAACCATGGCGTCTTCCGTGGCAACGCCACTGGAAAAGCAGTTCACCACTATTGCCGGCATCAGCCAGATGACCTCGACCAGCCAGTTGGGATCCACCAGCATCACCATCCAGTTTGATCTTTCGCGCAATCTTGATGGCGCCGCGGTGGATGTGCAATCGGCGATTGCCGCTGCTGGAGGGCAGCTCCCGCCCAACCTGCCCACGCCGCCAACTTTCAAAAAGGTAAACCCGGCAGACTCGCCCATCCTTTATGTCGCGCTCAGTTCCACCAGCCTGCCCATCTATTCGGTTGATGAGGCGGCTGAGACCACCATCGGCCAGCAGCTCTCCATGCTTCCGGGCGTGGCCCAGGTGCAGGTGTTCGGCGCGGCCAAATACGCTGTGAGAGTGGATGCTGACCCCAATAAGCTGGCATCGCTGCAAGTGGGCATCAATGATCTTTCTACCGCCATCCAAAACGGCAACACAAATTTGCCCGTCGGCAGCATCTATGCTCCGGACAAAACCTATACGCTCGAATCCAACGGGCAGTTGACCACTGCGGCCCAGTTCCGGCCGCTGATTGTTACTTATCGCAACGGAGCGCCTGTCCGGCTGGATCAGCTCGCCAACGTGTATGACGGCGTGCAGGACGAGTATTCCAAGAGCTGGTTCAACAATCAGCGCGCCGTCGTGCTGGCCATCCAGAAGCAGCCCGGCACCAACACGGTTGAGATTGCCAGCTCCATCAACCAGATGATGCCGCGTCTGAAGCAGCAGATCCCCACGGCCATCTCCATCACCACGCTTTATGACCGGTCAGTTTCCATCCGCAGCAGCGTAAACGATGTGAAGTTCACTCTGCTGCTCACTATCGCGCTGGTTGTGCTGGTGATTTTCCTTTTCCTGCGAAACATTTCTGCCACCATCATCCCCAGCCTGGCTTTGCCCATGTCAATCATCGGGACGTTCATGGTGATGTACGTGCTTGGCTACACGGTGGACAATCTCTCGCTCATGGCGCTCACTCTATCCGTGGGTTTTGTGGTGGATGACGCGATTGTGATGTTAGAGAACATTGTGCGTCACATGGAGATGGGCAAGAGTCCCATGCAGGCAGCGCTCGATGGCGCCGGCGAGATCGGCTTCACCATTCTCTCCATGACGCTCTCGCTTGCCGCCGTCTTCATTCCCATTCTCTTCATGGGCGGCATCATTGGCCGGTTGCTGCATGAGTTCGCGGTCGTGATTACGTCCGCCATTCTGGTTTCCGGCGTTGTAAGTCTTACGCTCACGCCAATGCTCTCCAGCCGCTTCCTGCGTGCGCCGTCAGAAACCAAACATGGGCGTTTCTACAACGCCTCAGAGCGGATGTTTGATGCCGGGCTGGGTTTCTATGAGAGAACACTCAAATCTGTGCTCAGGTGGAAATTTGCCACACTGCTGGTGAGCTTTGGCGTGATTGCCTTGACCGTGTTTCTCTACACGGTTTCCAAGACTGGTTTCATCCCGAATGAAGACCAGGGGCTCGTCTTTGGCTTTGTGCAGGCACCCGAAGGCATTGGCTTTGACACCATGGGAGAAAAGGTGCAGCAGATTGCCGGAATTGTTGAGCAGGATCCCAGCGTGCTTTACACCATGGCGTCTTACGGCAATCCGGTGAACCAGGGCCGCGTGTTTTTCCACTTGAAGGATGTGAAAGATCGCGCCCATCAAATGAGCGCGGACCAAATTATCAATGAACTGCGTCCCAAGCTGGCCCAGGTGCAGGGTGTATTTGTCTTTCTTCAGGTGCCGCCTACCATCAACGTCGGCGGCAAACTCACCAACGCTCAATATCAGTACACTTTGCAGTCGCCGGATACCAACGAGCTTTACACCATTGCGCCCAAAATGCTGGACGCCTTGCGTAAGCTTCCAATGCTGCGCGACGTGAATACTGACCTGCAGGTGCACAATCCGCAGCTTGTCCTGAAGGTAGATCGCGATAAGGCATACACATTGGGGCTTACCGCGCAGCAGGTTTCAGATGCTTTGTATTCGGCCTTCGGACAGCGCCAGGTAAGCACCATTTATACGCCCAGCAATGAGTACTACGTGATCCTGGAACTGTCGCCGGAGTATCGCAACAATCCTCAGGCGCTCTCCATGATTTATGTCCGGGCGGCCGATGGGAAACTGGTGCCGCTCAACACTGTTGCCAGCGTTTCTCCGGATATGGGGCCGCTCACCGTCAACCACCTGGGACAACTGCCGGCGGTAACGCTCAGCTTCAATTTGAAAGAAGGCGTCGCTCTGGGCGATGCCACCAAAGCAGTGGAGCAGGTGGCGCAGCAAACACTGCCGGCCACAGTGCAGCGCAGCTTCCAGGGAACCGCGCAGGCATTCCAGCAGTCGTTCTCAGGATTGGGTTTCTTGCTGCTTGCCGCCATTGCGGTGATCTATATCGTTTTGGGAATCCTGTATGAGAGCTTCATTCATCCCATTACCATTCTCTCCGGCCTGCCTTCAGCCGCGGTCGGCGCCCTGGCTACGCTGCTGATCTTCCATGAGGAGTTGAACCTTTACTCTTTCGTTGGGATCATCATGCTGATCGGCATCGTGAAAAAGAACGCCATCATGATGATCGACTTTGCGCTTGAGAACGAACGTACACGGGGGGAGACTCCGGAAGAATCCATCTTCCAGGGTGCTGTGGTGCGCTTCCGCCCGATCATGATGACCACCATGGCTGCGTTGATGGGCACATTGCCGATCGCCATCGGCTTTGGCGCGGGCGCCGGCGCGCGGCGCGGCCTGGGACTGGCTGTGGTTGGCGGCCTGATCTTCTCGCAACTCGTGACGTTGTACATCACTCCGGTCTATTACGTGTACCTGGATCGTGTGCAGAACCGGATGAACCAGACCTGGGATCGTTGGATTGGCCGGGGTAAACGTCGCAAAGCCGCAGAGCTGGAAAAGGAACCAGAGCTGGTACAGCGGTAGCGAAGCTCAGATTACTGAGAGCTTCTGAAGGCGGAGCAGTTTTGACGGCCAAAGCTGCTCCTCTGTGCAGCCATTTTGCCCGGCTACCCTGCTTTTTCCGCTGATCTCAGCAACCCTTCACCATCGTCTTAATTCTAACTGCCTAAGCTGTTCCCGTTCCCCCGTTTGTACTTGCGTATGTTTAAATTCCTGCCCTTCATCCTGCTGTTATTTTCCTCGCCATTGCTCCTTCGGGCGCAAGGTACTCCGCCTATGCCTCCTGATCAGGAGCAGCAAGGGCAAGCTGAATTACGAGGCACGCCGCCTGTTTCCGAGCTTGGGACAATCGATCAAGTCAAGACCATGGTGAAGCACCAAATCGACGGCGCCATCATGGGCAAGTACTATCCTGCTTTGGATCAATGGCAGCCACTTACACCCGCACAAAAGTTCCACACTTTTCTTGCTCACACTTACTCGCCGCGCACGTTTTTGAACGCAGGCATTGATGCAACAAAGGACAAGATTCAGTCGGACAATCGGGAGTACGAGAGAGGCACTATGGGATGGGGGCAGCATTACGGCATTGAGCTGGCCACCAGCGAAACTGATGTTTTCTTTGAGCGCTTTCTTATACCAACAGTGCTCGAGCAGGACCCGCGATACTTCCGTAATCCTGAGCTGCCGTTCTTTCGGCGCGCTTTATATTCCATGAGCCGCGTAGTGATCACACGGGATGACAGCGGCCACTCCACCTTCAATGCTTCCAAAGTGTTGGGAGGCGCGGCTTCACAAGCCCTTTCGGATTTGTATGTTCCGGGCCAGGCGCAGGGGCTGGGGCCAATCCGCGACCGCGTGACCTTTGATCTGCTGCGCGATGCCGGCCTCAACCTGCTCCACGAGTTTTGGCCGGACATGCGCCGCAAACTTTTTCACCGCTAGATCTTTCCTTCAGGGCCGAAGATAGAGAGCAGATGGCCATCGGGATCGCGAAAGTGTGCTGCCCATTCCGTTGGGGTCACCTGTCTTGGCTCGTTCATGAAAGCAATACCGCGATCCATAAGAGCCTGCCGTGCGGCGCGGACGTTCTCCACTTGAAAGACAACTTCGGTTGCGCCGTTCACGTGTGGCGCGAGGCGGACGTGTCCTGGACTGAGGCCCAGCGTAATGTGACCGGCATCGAGGAGTGCAATCTGTGGCTCCTGCATCTTGATGCTGAGTCCGAGTTTGCCATGATAAAAATCGAGCGAGGTCTTGAGATCACGCACGCCCAGCATCACCGTGGCGATGCGGGAAAGGACAGCCTGCTCCATGGTCCGCCTCCTTGTCGCCAGCAATCCTAATCAAATCCGTTGACATGCGCTAATTCAATCGTCTAATCTCCCATAGATAATCTATGAAGGTGGTCTATGGTACGCATTGCCAGCAGGAATGATCTGCTTCCCGGGACCTTGGAGATGTTGATCCTGCAAACCCTTACTCGTGCCGACATGCATGGTTACGGCATTGCCCAGCACATCCAGGAGATAACGGACGACGTGCTGCAGGTTGAAGAAGGGTCGCTTTATCCCGCGCTGCAGCGCCTCTTGCTGAAGGGCTGGGTAAAAGGCGAGTGGGGCACTTCTGAGAATAATCGTCGCGCGCGCTATTACACCCTGACCGCAGCAGGTCGAAAGCAGTTGGGAATTGAAGCTGAAAATTTCAACCGCTTGATTGAGGCCATTGCCCGGGTCATGCAAACAGCGTAAGGAGAATCTATGCCGCAATTCGGCCAGTTCTGGCGCAAGATAAATTTCCTGCTGGTTCGAAACCAAATGGAGCGTGAGCTCCAGGAAGAGATGCGCTTTCACGCGCAACTCAAGGCTGAGAAGAACCTGGGCAAGGGCATGGATGCGGTGGAAGCTCATTTTGCGGCGCGACGCCAGTTAGGGAACATGACTCTGCAGCAGGAAGAGAGCCGTAGCACATGGGGATTTCCGCGACTGGAAAGCGTGGTTCAAGACTTTCGTTATGGCGCACGCGGTCTCAGAAATGCTCCCGGCTTCACCACTGTGGCTTTGTTGACCCTTGCATTGGGAATTGGCGCCACAACGGCGATATTCAGCATTGTCTATGCGGTGATGCTGCGGCCATTGCCGTACAAGGATTCAGAGAGACTGGTAAATATCTCCACCGTCAGCTCCATGTTCCCCGAGTTCACCCTGGGCCAGTCCATTCCCAATCTCAATGACATCAAAGCACGGGCCAAATCTCTGGAAATGCTCGCCACCTATCAGCGCACCAGCCTCACTCTCACCGGAGCAGGCGAACCAGAGCAGATATCCGCTGCTGCCGTGTCTTCAAACTTCCTCGATCCGTTCAGCGTTCATCCCATTCTTGGCCGCGCATTTCTACCTGCTGATGAGCAGGAGAAGAATGGAAACGTTGTTCTATTGGGCTACCGGTTGTGGCAGGAGCGATTTGGCTCTGACCCGCAGATTGTTGGGAAGCCCATCCACCTGGATCAGACGCCCTATACGGTGGTCGGGGTACTTCCACAGGGCATTAGCGGTTTTTATCTGCGCGGATACGGCAAAGCAGATGTACTTGTGCCACTGGTGGTCCCGCCGGACAAGGCGAAAAATCGCACCGGATGGATGTATCTGGCCATCGCCAAACTCCGTCCGGGAGTATCCGTTGCCAAGGCACAAGCAGAGATGGATGGAATTGCCGGAGCCCTTTCACAGGAGTATCCAAAAGAAGCTTCACAAATCAAATTCCCAGTTGAAACCCTCCGGGATACAAACCTTGGCGGCGATAAACGTGAGCTCATGATTTTGCTTGCTGCCGTGGGTTTCCTCCTGCTGATCGCGTGCGCCAACGTCAGCAATCTGGTGCTTTCTCGCGGACTCCAGCGGCAGCGTGAGATTGCCGTTCG
>DATFDA010000221.1:0-2522 GCA_035252525.1 Candidatus Angelobacter sp.
GGCTGCTCCCAATCTGCCTTTTGCTGAGTTCCATCCGATGAGCGATCTTCAAGCCAAGGCGCTATCTCAGCAGCGCGTGGAAGTCTTGTTGCTTACTGTGCTTTCTTCTCTTGCGCTGCTGCTCGCCCTGGTTGGTGTTTACGGCATGGTTTCCAATCTCGTGGCGCAGCGCCGCCGGGAAATCGGTATCCGCATGGCGCTGGGCTGCACGCTCTCCCAGGCCATGGTGGAAGTTGGCCGCTCCGGCGTGATTGCGGTGATTGTGGGCCTGTTCGTCGGGCTTGGCATCGCCGCATTTGCGTTGCAAGCAATCAAAAGCCAGCTTTTTGGCGTGCGCAGCCTCGACCCTCTAACGTTGATTGCAGCCTGCCTGCTCCTGTTGCTGGCGGCTTGCGTGGCCAGCTTTGCGCCGATGCTACGCATTGCCCGCATCAATCCCGCGACAACGTTGAGGGCAGAATGATGATTGCATGCGCAGATGACTCCTGCTTAACATTGGGAACGAAGCGTGTGTAATCTTCAGCCGGCGAGTTTGAGTTCCTGCAAAGAAGGACGGTTCAGCGCGGCGAGCTGATCAGCGGTGGCGTGGAGATGGAATAGCTGGATGGCGCTGGTGGCCAGGCGGAGCTTATAGGGCTGCTCGCCGGTCATGTAGTCACAATCGAGGCCTTCAGCAAGCGAAAGCCGGGAAGCTTCATAGATCAAAGAGAGCGCGGGAGAGTGCTTGCTCAACTCAGGAGCAAACCAGCAGGTATAAAAGCGGCGTACTCCGGGATCAAGGAATGTAACCAGCGCGGCGCCCAGGCGGCTGCCGCTCTCAAGGGTAAAGATTTGCATGCGTTGCGGTTGGAGCAGGCCCGCTTCAATCATGAACTCCCGGCGCAACGGGTCCCGGAAAAGGCTCTGCGGGTCCTGTTCGGCCTTCAGTTCATATATTGTGCGCAGCAGTTGGGAGTGGGCGCCGTCCCAGGCGTTGAATTCATAGCCGATACGCTGCATGCGGCGGAGATTACGGGCGAGGCGCAGGTGCATTTCCGCGAAGGTATCCGGGGAAAGTTGGTGATGCCTGATTCCGGGCGCCACGGTGAACCGGGTTAGCGCCAATTCCGACGGAAGGTCTTCGCAATCGTGGCGCCGCATGGCTGTGACACGCAGAGGCCGGTTCAGGTCTGCCAAATGCGCCAGGGCGGAGCGCAAGACGTCCTCATCTCCGGCGAAAATAAAGTTGCGGTAATCAAACAGTTCTTCGCCAAGCAGGCCAAATTCAGCGATGCCGTTCGTCTGCCGCAGCACTCCGGGGATGATAGCTTCTCCAAAAGATGCGTGGGCGTATATGACGTGCGGCGTTTCCCTTCCGGCGAACATGCGCGCGGCCAGCAGGTTCCAATCAAATTCCTGGAAGATGGTGTGATGCTCGCGGCCAAGCCGCTCCCAAATGGGCCGGAGGCACGCGATTTCTTGCGCGGAACGCAGGATTTGAAGTTGCAGCACGTTGTTTAGACGCAAGGGCGCAAGAAGAAGATGTTCGGGAGCGGTTTGCACCAAATCGGGAATACTTCTTCAAGCCTTTGGTTTCAATTTATTGACTCTGCTTTTTGGGCTGCGTACAATTTAATTGAAAATGAAATTGAAATTCATTTTCAAGATTGAGCTACTATGTTCGACGCACTGATCGTCACCTTGCGGGAAGGCGTGGAAGCGGCGCTGATTGTGGGCATCACGCTGGTCTATCTCTCCAAGATCGGCAGGCCGGATCTGCGTAAGACCGTGTACGCGGCGCTGATTGCCGCCGTCCTCGGCAGCGTGGCGGGAGCTGTGGCCCTTTCTTACCTTCCCTTCAGCCAGGACGCCTTTGAGGGCTGGGTCATGTTGATTGCGGCCGTGCTGGTGATCGGCATGGTCATCTTCATGATGCGCACGGCGCGCAAGCTGAAGGGCGAGATCGAGAACAAAGTGGGTTCACTGGCGGGCGGCGGCTCAAAATGGGGGCTGTTCAGTTTTGTTTTCCTGATGGTCTTTCGCGAAGGCATTGAAACGGTGGCCATCCTTGCCGGCGTGTCATTCAATTCGACCGAGCTGATGAGTTTTCTGGGTACGCTGCTGGGAGTGGGACTGGCGGTGGTGTTCGGCGTGATGTTTGTGAAAGGCAGCGTGCGCATTGATCTGCGGAAGTTCTTCCGCGTGACCACGGTGATCCTGTTTTTCGTGGCGGCGCAACTGATCATCTCAGGATTTCATGAGCTTTCAGAGACCGGCATTCTTCCTTCCAGCAAGCGTGAGATGGCGCTGATTGGGCCCATTGTCCGCAACGACTACTTCTTCCCTGTCACCATGCTGGCGCTGGTGGCCCTGATGGTGCTGCTGGAGTACGGACGGAGACGGCCAGCTACCGTGCCGGCGGCGTCCACGAAAGCCGAGGAGCGCAAACAGCAGTGGACTGCGCGGCGGGAGAGGCTCTGGGCCAACCTGGTGGTGGGCTCGGCCTTTGTTTTCATCTTTATGGTGACGGCGGAATTTATCTA
>DATFDA010000222.1:0-8830 GCA_035252525.1 Candidatus Angelobacter sp.
CAAGTCCATTCAACGGCTCATCCAGCACCAGAACTGTGGGATGATGCGCGATCGCCTGCGCCAGCCGGATTCTCTGCCTCATGCCCTTGCTGTATCCTGCGACCCGACGGTGGGCTGCGCTCGCCATTCCAGTACGGTCAACCGCTTCCACCGTGAGCTGATGGGCTTGCTTTCCGCTAAGCCCGCGCAACCAGAGGAACTGATAAATGAATTCGTATCCGGTCACGCCTTTGGGAAAGGAATCAAACTGCGTACAGTAGCCCACGTGTCGGAAGAACTCTTCCGGATCATCCGGCGTCATGCCCAGCACGCTGACCCGTCCCTGAGTCGGCCGCACCAGGCCGGTCATCAGGTTCATCAGGGTGGTTTTACCCGAGCCGTTGGGGCCGACAAGGCTGGTTACGCCCGGCGGCAAAGATAAATTCACGCGGTTTACGCCCAGCACCTCGCCGTAAAACTTCGAGACGTCTTCGAAGACGATCTTGTTGGCTTGGTTCATGCGCGTTCTACCTCACGCGCTTTCAGACGGCTGTTCAATAGCCACAAGCAAAAAGCGCAGACAATGAGCAACGATGCCCACGCGGACGACACAGGAACGATTTCGCCGCGAGGCTGAACTGACCACAGCGGTATCCGAAAAAGATTGCCCCAGACGACGAAAATCATATGCGGCAGATTCAGCAACCAACCCCATTTGGTGCGCAGCACCGCGTTCACGGCAAAACCGAAGCCGGCCATAAAAAAGAGAACGCCAAAGAAGAGTGCGGTAGCCGCAATGCGCCACTTCACCCAGACGGTGAGCGCCATTGACAGCAGCGAGATGAACGCTATCCACAGGAGGCTGGCTAAGATGATTGCTCCGGCAATCCACAAATTTTCCCAGCCCCAGCCCTGTCCCTGCATTTCTGCCTGCACCCCGAAAAGTATGACTGCCGGAATCCAGGTGGTGAATGAGAGCAGGGTCGCAAGCACAGAAATCTTTCCCGCGAGGTATTCCGTCCGAGAGAGCGGCCGGCTGAGATAGAGCTGAATGCTGTTGTTGGCGAAGTCCTTGCTGATCATTCCCGGACCTGCCCAGGCTGTGAGCAGAAAGCCCAGCCATGCTTCCAAACTCAAGAATTCAAAAAACCACCTGTTGTTGATGAGCGGTTGCCGCCCAAATTGGAGATTCAACAATGTACTTGCTGATGGGCTGTGAACGAAGTAGATGAACAGCAGACCGCCAAGAAAAGGCAGGAAACAAAACACCGTGTACGCGGTGAAGACGCGCGAATCGAAAAGTCGCTCCAGGCCGTAGCGCGTGAGCACGGTAAAGCGCGACCAGGCGGGTGTCTGCGGACCGGAATATGCCTTGTAGCTTCGCTTATAAACGGCCATTGCTCATCACCTTTGCTCCTGCGCTCGCGCCGTTGCTTCCGTTCATCATGGCTTTCAGGAAAATGTCTTCCAGCGAGTCCCGGCGGTAGTTCATACGCCGAATCTGCACAGATTGTTCCGAAGCCAGCCGATAAAGCTGCCTTACTTCAATGTTGTCAGGCAGAACCACTTTCAGCCGCCCGGCTCCAAAGCTTGCGCACTCGCATCCCAGGCTGCGCACCGATTCCAGGAAGCCGTTTTCATTGCTCACTTCCAGTTCGAGGAACTTTAGATTGGCTTTGCGCTCTTCTTCCGGGTTGCAAAGCGCGGCGATCTTCCCGTCTTTCAGGATGATCACTTCATCGCAGCACTCTTCAATGTCGTGAAGCAGGTGCGAGGAAATCAGAACGCTGACTTCGCCGGTATCGCGTATGTCGCGCACCAGTTGCAACATGCGCTGGCGAGCTTCAGGATCAAGTCCGTTGGTCGGCTCATCCAGCAGCAGCAAGCGCGGCCCATGAGCGATTGCCTGGGCCAGCTTGGCCAGTTGTTTCATTCCCAGAGAGTATGTCCCCAGCTTGCGATACCGCGCTTCGCCCAAACCCACGTAGAAGAATGCTTCATGCGCGCGCTCCATCGCTACACCTTTGGGCAGCCCGGAGAGCTCAGCCATGTAGCGCACAAAGCGAACGCCGGACATATCAGCGATGAATGCGTCACTTTCCGGCATGTAGCCGATTTGCGAGCGCAACTCACGCAAGTTCTGGTTCACGTCCTTGCCGAAAACGCGCACTCTTCCCGCCAGAGGACGATAGAAGCCCAGCAGTGTATTGATCAAAGTGGATTTGCCCGAGCCATTCAGCCCGAGCAAACCAATGCAGCGTCCGGAAAGAGATCCATTGAGCCGGTCAAGAATCACGCGCGGTCCCAGCTTTAATTGCAAATTGTCGAGTTCAATCACCGGCCCATTCACTCTGGTCTCCTTACCGAATCCCGGGTGGTTGAGTCATTTTCATGAGTGTGGATAGGGTCAGCGTATTCAGGTCCAGCCCGAAGAGCCGGCTGTTGCTGGCCACACGAATGGCATTGGGTTCACCATAAGCACACACCACGCTCGGTTTGCTCTCTGCCGCAAGCTGCTGCAATGACTGTAATTGTGAAGCCGAGAGCTGTGACATCACGGGTCCCACCACCGGAGCCAGGTTCTGATAGAACAGCGCAGAAACGTCTGTATGCTGGTCTTGCGGTAACAGGCTGCGGAAGTCGCTGGAGCGAGCCAGAGAATTTCCGCTCTGATGAATGGTCAGCGCATTCATGACCAGCGCCCGGCTCGAACCCACAACCATATAACCATCTGTGAAGGTGTAGTTGATGTCTACTGGCCTGTTGCGTCCGCTCGCGTGCAGCGTGTAATAAGTAAGTCCGTTGACGGTCTCCTGGTCCAGCGCGATCTTGTGCTGATCGTCTTTCGCTCGCTCGTTGGCATCGTTCACCAGTTGCTGAATGGTCGCTTGCAGCCGTCCCGGGTTATAGACCTCGACAATCATCTTCCATGAAGGCGTGGGAAGGATCGGCCCGTCGAGGGCAAAGGTCACTTCCCCGCCCAGCGTGTCGGCCAAATCCTGATGGAACTGGATTTTCAGCTCCGACTCTCCCCTGGCAAAGTCAGCTTGTCCGGATGCTCCTGCAAGGCTGAGAATATCGTCCAGCATCTGCGATGGGCTCTTGGCGATGAAGGCCGCCGCAGCGCCGGCGTCTTTGGAAACGAAGTCCAGTCCACCTATCGGCGCGGGCGCACCCAGCCATGATGCCAGGCCATGCCGTGCTCCATTGAAGCTCAGCTCAGCGCGATTCAATGGCTCGCCCGAGGTCTCTTTTCGTTCTGCAATCAGATATTGGACATCCGCCAAACCGGTCTTCTCAAAATTTCCTCTTCTCTTGGCATTGGCATAGTGCGCCTCACGATGATACGCAGTTATCGCCGCCAGATTAGCGCCGAACAGCAGCCCTGCTCCATTCTGGTACGCTCCGGTCAGGCGCTGCCCGAACGGAGTTGATGCGAAACCATCTCCACCCTGATTCAATGCTGCGTTGAACGCCCGTAAGGCAGAAAGATCAGGCGACGCCGCCACGAAGTCAGGCCGCACCAGCATGTAGAGCCCGCCTCTTTTCGACGCATCCGCTGAGGACAGCCCGGCTTCATCCAACACGTGAATATCGCCGTAATGCGCTTCATCAGAACGCTTAGCCAGTTCCTGCTCAATGAACTGCTTCAACCCCGGCTTCTGTACCGGCGCAGCCGCCAGCGGAGTGCACCGATTTCCATCGATTGCCATGGAAAACACAATCTCATCCCCTACGTATTGGCTGAGCGAGTGAAGTTCATCGACAATCTGGATGAAATCAGGGCCGCTTCTCCGTGATTGCGCCTGCTGCCACCATTCGTTCAGCACAGCGCTTGCCTGGAGTTCCTGCTGAAACAGTTGGTTGGCCTGTTGCACTGCGTCGCCCAGATTGGGAATGCTGGCAAACAAAACTGTATTGCCGGGCAGGTTGGGCAGGATCTTGCTTTCATAGCGCAACTCCGGCATTTGCACCGTCTGCAGCTTGTTGCTCAAATGGGCGAATTCGGCCAGCAGAGCCAGATGCTTATCCAGATCGTGGCTCCAGGCAATCTCCTGCTTCACCGGCACCGGTCGCGCGGCGTCGGTGGCCATCTGCTCTCCCGGATGCAGAACAGCATTGTGGAAAAGCCCATCAGAGCCGGTGCCGGCAACATGCACTTCGCCTTCGATCACGGACACTCGTGATCCCTTAATGCCATGATTTACTGAGAAAACAGTGCCGGTCACGGCCACTTTCACATCATTGGCAGCGACGTAAAGATGCCCAGTCTTGCGCTTTGCTGCCTGGACAATAATCTTGCCGCGATCAAGCTGGATAGTGGTGTCACGACGGGCCATAGTAACGCCCAACTGCGAGCGCTCATTCACTTCCACCAGCGAACCATCGCGCAGGCGCAGCATGGCGTGACCCCCTACGCCTGTGCGCACCTCTTCACCTTCGCTCAACTCGTCACCAGCCTTCAAAGGCTGCTCACCGCTGAAACCTACCCGAAGCAGGACGCCGTCAAAAGACTCCACTCGTGCTCTCATTCCGGCTGGCCCGGAGAGCAACTTGCCGGAGACAAAATATCCGGCAATCGCCAGCAGCACTACGGCGGCGGCCGCCATTGCATAGCGCCAACTCTGATTCGCGGTACGGGGCAACGCCTGCGTCCAAGGCGATCGGACCGAACTAACGCCGCCCATTTCGGCTTCGCGACGGCATTCCACGCACTCGTTCAGGTGGGCGGAGACAAGAAGCTTTCTGGCAAGGCCCAGTTCTCCACTGCGGTACTGCACCAGAAGCCTGCGCACATCGGTGCAGCCATGAATCGATTCACCGGCGGGCACAGTAGAACTCTGGCTGAGTTGTTGCCAGACTCGCTCTCCGGCGGCCTGCATCAACTCCCTGTCCGGCTGATCTGTGCGCACGGCGGCTACGGCCTGTTCCAGCATCTCTTGTGGTTTATTTTCCTGGCGCTTCATCGAGTTCCCCTCGCCTTCACGGACTTAAAGTCCTTCTTTAACAGAGCACGCGTACGATGCAATACCACAGCTACCACGGCCGGAGATGTTTTCATCAGCCCGGCAATCTCACGGTTGCTGAGGTCTTCCACAAATCGCAGCACAAACATTTCTGCCCATCTCGGATTGAGCCGGGCCAGTGCCTGCCGCAGCCAGTCGCGCAGCTCAGTCACACGCGCCGCCGTGTCCAGGGATACGGCGTCCATCTGATGCGGATCGGCATCCAGTGAAACTGTTTGTGCATCTTTTCGGCTCCGCAGCAGATCGAGTGCTGCGTTTACTGCGGAGCGGTGCAGGTATCCCGGCAGATTGTTAATGGCGGAGATGTCTTCCTGACGCACCAGCCTGAGGAAGACTGTCTGCAAGACGTCTTCCGCATCACTGGCATTGCCGGTAATGCGGTAGGCTGCGCGGAAGATCAGGTCTTTGTGGCTGAGAAATATCTGCTCCAGTCCCGGCCGGACCGTCTCTCCCCTTATCACCGTCATACTCGCCTGCGAGATTTGCATTGTGGCTTGCACTTGGGTACGGTGCTCCTCTCATTTGAATGACGAGAGAGAAGCTGCATTATTAACAGCCCTTCGAACTGATTTTCAGGGCTTGGGACAGAATACGGCGGCTGGCCTGCGAAAGTTCCGCAAAAACCAGCTTGCCTGCGCCGGTTTTCAGGCTGCCCCTGACTGCGTGCCATTCCCATACGGGTTGCCATTTCCTGCTTGGCGATGCACAATTCCCCTGCTGACCATGCATATCGAACTGCCGACCACCTTCAATGTCTCCACCTATTTTGTCGACCGGCATATGGCTGAAGGTCGTTCCGGGAAGGTTGCCATTGAATGCGTGGACGAGCAGGTCACCTATGGCCAACTGTTCGAGCGCGTCAACCGCCTGGGAAATGCGCTTACGAATTTAGGTGTACACCGGGAAGAGCGGGTAGGGATGCTTTTGCTGGACACGCCGGATTTTGCGTATTGCTTCTTCGGCATCATGAAAATGGGCGCTGTGGCGCTGCCGATCAACACCCTGCTGAAGCCGTCTGAATATGAGTACATCTTGAATGATTCTCGTACGCGAGTCGTGATCGTGAGTGAAAGCCTTCTGCCCCAGATCCGGGAAATTCCAAAACAGAACCTGCGCTGCCTGGAAACGATCATTGTCTCCGGCAATGCCCCTCAAGGCTTCCTTTCCTTATCAAAGTTGATGGCCACAGCGTCACCTGAACTACAAGCCGAGCCCACTCACAAAGACGAACCCGCGTTCTGGCTTTACTCCTCTGGAAGCACGGGCTTTCCCAAGGGCTGCGTTCACCTGCACCATGACATGGTGGTGTGCGCGGAGCGCTATGCCAAAGCAGTTTTGGGCATCACCGAGCAGGACCGCTTCTTCAGCGTGGCGAAGTTGTTTTTTGCGTACGGGCTGGGCAACGGGCTCTACTTCCCGCTTTGTGTCGGCGCTACTGCGATTCTGTGGGCGGGTTCGCCATCACCGCAGAACATTTTTGGCGTAATTGAACGGCACAAACCCACGCTCTTTTTTTCCGTTCCTTCCAACTATTCCACGCTGCTCTCCTTCCGCCGGGAGAACGGACCTGAGTTTGATCTCTCCAGCATTCGTTGGGCGGTATCGGCCGGCGAGGCCCTGCCTGCCGCGCTCTACCACCGCTTTAGAGAACGATTTGGCTTAGAGATTCTGGACGCGATCGGCTCGACTGAGGCGCTGCACATGTTCATTGCTAATCGCCCAGGAGCTGTTCGCCCAGGTTCAAGCGGCCAGATTCTGCCCGGCTATGAAGCTCGCATCGTAGACGAGAACGGCCAGCCTGTTCCTGATGGAGAGATTGGCAACCTGCTGATCAAAGGCGATGCCACCTGCTCTTGCTATTGGAACCAGCACGAAAAGACCAAGCAAACCATCTTGGGCGAATGGCTCCGTACCGGCGATAAATACTACCGGGATCCTGATGGCTATTACTGGTATGTGGGCCGCTCCGATGACATGCTGAAAGTGAAAGGCATGTGGGTAAGCCCGATTGAGATAGAAAACGCACTGATGGAACATCCTTCTGTCCAGGAGGCGGCTGCAATCGGCTTTGAGGATGGCAACGGTCTCACCAGGCCTGCCGCTTATGTAGTGTTGAAGTCCGGGTTGAATAATTCAGCGCAACTGCACACGCAGATAAAAGATCACCTCTCAAGCCGGCTTGCCTCTCACAAGTGCCCGCAAATTTTAGAAATCGTTAATGAACTGCCCAAGACGGCCACGGGAAAAATCCAACGGTACAAACTCCGGTCTGGGCTTTCTTCCGCAAAATAGTTGGGAACCTTCGTTCTCTCTCCGGCGTATTTAACAGAAAAAGGGCAGCTCCTTCCAAGGGGCCCTTTTTAGCTGTTAACCCGGCAGCTCAAGTGTCGTCATTAAATGAATAGATGACAGGGGCTGCCGCTGATCAGGTTGCCGCGTCCGCAGCCCGCCTGTTAATGGCTGATGTGCACCAGGAGGATAAGAATGAAACGTCTCTGGGCATTTGCGCTTTTTCTTGCGGTAACTCTGGGTTGGAGTGAAATCAATGACGGCAGATTGCAATTGCAGCTTCTGCCAGGGCAGGTACTGAAGCTGGAACTCAGTTCCGGCGACTACCGGATTGAACCTGGTGTGGGCGACAAACTCATAGTCATCAGCAAATCTCACCCGCAACAGCAAAAACCGCATTTCGGGATCGATACAAATTCCAAAGAAGCTTCCGTGCGCGTGAAAGCACCTAAAAATTACGCAGCCGTGATTCAGGTGCCTCGCAACAGCAGTCTGAAAGTCAGGCTTAATGGAGGGCGCCTTAGCGTAGCCGGAATTGAAGGCGACAAAGACATTGAATCAAATGCCGGGGACTTGAGCATTGATGTTGGCCATCCGGAAAAGTACAGCCGTGTGGACGCCTCTGTCGATTTGGGGGAAATTGACGCGCCTCCGTTCCAGGTAGCTCAAAACGGAGTTGAGCGGTCGTTTAGCCGCCGCGGGCCGGGCAGCTATCACTTGCACGCGCATGTGGGGACAGGCGAGATCAGGCTGTATTCGGGAGAGATCTGATCGGGCATCAAAAGTGCGCCAGCAGTTTCTCGATACCTTCACTGAAAGCGCGTTCCTTGGAAATCAGGCTCACGACCAGATATCCGTCGCCCGGAAAATCATAGAAGTGTCCAGGATGGAGATAAACGCCCTCATCCAGAAGTTCCAGGGCCAGTTCTTCATCGGAACGCATGGCCGGAACGCGAACCACCGCGTACCAGCCGCCTTCACTTTCCAGGCGTGTGCAACTCTTTTGTTCTGAAAGCTGTTTATCCAGTTCGGCCAGATTGTTGCGAACGCGCGCCATGAGCTGCTGCTGAAAACCGTGGCGCTGAGCCAGAAAAGTTGGCGCCGCAGCCTGAATGGCCGCGTTCATGGAGAGAAAGGTATCTGCAACAACTTCAAGGCGGGCCAGTGCTTCAGTTTTTTGTGTATCCGGACCGTTCACCGCGAGCCAGGCAAGCTTCATCTGCGGCAGCCCGGAGATCTTGGAAATGCCGCTCATGGTGAAGCTAAGCACTGAATGGTTTTGAGTAAAGCTGATGCAGGGTTTGCCATTCAGCGGGAAATCAAGAAACACTTCGTCAGCGATGATGGCCAAATCATGAGCGGCGCAAAGCTGGTTAAGTTTGCTGCGTTCCCCGGTTTTGGTGAAGTGTCCCGTGGGATTATTAGGATGAACAACAATCACTGCGCGCGTGCGCGGCGTGATCGCGGATTCCAGAGCATGAAAGTCAATCTGCCAGCCGTGGTCATAGACCAGCGGATAGCGCACAAGTTTTACG
>DATFDA010000223.1:0-6184 GCA_035252525.1 Candidatus Angelobacter sp.
AACGCGAGTGGCAGCGAAGATCGATGAACGAATTGCCTCCGGAACTCCTCCCGGCAGAGCGCGAAAGCGGTCAAAATTTGAAGCCACTGCATCAAAAACCTGCGGCATCTTCTATTGGTAGCCCTCCGCCTGAAGTCGAAACAGTTCGGCATACAAACCATTCTTGGAAAGCAGTTGATCATGCGTGCCCTGTTCCAGAATGGTTCCATGCTGCAACACCAGAATGCGGTCTGCCATTCGAACCGTGGAAAACCGGTGCGAGATGAGCAGGGCAATCTGTCCGGACACTAGCTCGGCAAATCGCACAAATGTTTCGTATTCAGCTCGCGCATCCAGTGCCGATGTCGGCTCGTCGAGTATGATGATCTGCGCCTTTCGCATGTAGGCGCGCGCCAAAGCAATCTTCTGCCATTCACCGCCGGAGAGCTCTACTCCACCTTCAAAACGCCGGCCCAGCATCTGCCGGTAACCTAATGGAAGTTTTGCCGCCAGCAGCGCCGCCTGGGACTTTTCCGCTGCTTCTGCAATCGGTGGAGCAGTATGCAGACCCTTGCCATCACGGGCCTGGCCGGGTGAAAGATCGAAATAATCCTCTACTTGCGAAATCTCGCCAACGCCAATGTTCTCATCCAGGCGCAGATCGTAATGGACAAAGTCCTGAAAGATCACTCCAACGGCATGGCGCAGTGATGCCATGTCGTATTCGCGAAGATCCACGCCCTCGAGCAGAATGCGACCTTCGGTAGGATCGTAAAGCCGCGCAACCAGCTTGGCCAGTGTAGTTTTGCCGGCTCCATTTTCCCCCACCAGCGCGATTTTTTCTCCGGGAGCGATTTGTAAATTAATGTGGCGCACAGCCCAACCATTGCTGCCCGGATACTGAAATCCAACATTTTCGAATGCAAGTCCCTGCCGCAATGGCGTACGCACAGTCTGAGCGTCAGGCAGAGAGAGAATGCTCGGGCGCATTTCAAAGAAATCGAAAAGGTCGCGGAGATAAAGTCCCTGCTCATAGATGGTGCCCACGGTAAGCAGCACCCGTTCGGTCGCCGCCCGGCTGCGCGAGAACGATGCGGCCAAAAATGTGAGAGTGCCTACGCTGATCACTCCATAAAATCCTCGCCACAGGATGAGCACATATCCGGCGTAGTACCCTGCAGTCCCAAACCAGGAGAGCAGGGTGGCTGCAACCCCCTTGCGCACGGCCAAGTTCCGGTTCGCCAGGTGCAGACGATGTGCCAGCTCCCGATATCGGCGGACAAGCCACGATGACAGTCCGAACAACTGAACTTCCTTGGCCGTCCGGTCCCCGGCGCTCAGCGAGCGCAGATAATCCAACTCCCGGCGCTCAGGAGTCATGCGATAGAACAGCGCATATTCGAGCGAAGTAAAGTGCGATTCACCAAAGAAACCGGGAGCTACTGACACCGCCAGCAGCAAGAGCAGCCAGGGACTGTAAATCGTTACTGCCACGGCAAGGGAAGCTAGTGTTACGGAATCCTGGCCGGCAGAAAGCAGTTGTGTGAGCAGCCCAATGCGTCCCGTCGTCTGCCGCTGCGCCCGTTCCAGCCGGTCGTAAAATGCCGGGTCTTCAAAGTGGCGCAGGTCAAGCGCCGCAGCATGGGAGATGAGCCGCTCGCTCAGATCGTTGGAGCAGAGTTCACCAAAGATTGCTTCAACCGCAGTGGAGGCTTTTTCCAGGGCGTCACCGGCAGCAACAATCACAAGTTCCACGCCGACTAGAAGCCACAATCGCGAAAGATGGGGCCGTCCCATGCGTGCCGCCACCACAATATCAATGATCAACTTGCCCACCCAGAGCGTGGCCAGGGGAACTGCCGCCCGCAGCAGCCGCAGCAGAACAGTGGCTGTGGTGTAACCGCGATGTGTTTCCCAGGCCAAGCGAAGGAACTGGCGGACAGAACGAAAGACATTGATTTTTTCGCGCCAGGTAAGGCCACTCCCGCGAGAAGACTGGCGAGACTTCGGAAGCATTGCGACGGGGGATGGCACGAGGTCGTATTGTAACCCTCATTTTGCGGAGATTCAGTAGCGTGCATCGCTCCGGCTCTCTGCGCTGAAGGCAGCGAACCGGAGCACCGTTTGGCGGCATTGATCGCTTTTAGTGGTGAGTTACCACTGTCTTGTTATCGACAACTTCAATCAACTGCATCATACCCCGGTCTTCATGGGCCAGGATGTGGCAGTGGTTCACGAACTTACCGGCGAAGTCGGCAAAGTGCGTCCGCATCTTGAAATAACCCGGGATAACTTTGTTTGCGTTGTTTGGGTCCGGCTTGCCGAGAGGTATCGGGAATGTATCCCACCAGATCCAGGGTTGAGGCAGCTTCAACGGCTGAGTCATAGTGTTCGGATCAAACAACTCAGTGATCTGAAAAGGATTTACGTGAATGTGAAATGGATGCCGCACAAGCGTGCCGGCGGAATAGTTCTGAACTGTCCATTCCTGCCTGGTATCGAGGAGCATCGCTTCGTCAATCCTGCCCTCTTCGAACCTCCTGCCATTGATCAATGGCGGGGCACCCGGCCCGTTGGTTGTATCCATCTGATACTTGATGATGCGACACTCGGATACTTCCTCAATATCATGAAGGAACTCTGGCATTTCAGGGTACTGGTCCTTGGACTGCGGCAATTTCTGGTTATAAGCCAGGCCGTTCGTTGGGGCGACCACGTTAACCGTGACAATGATCTCGGTTCCTGCGGGCTGAGTCCTCACGTCTTTGTAAACCAGGGTTGCTGTACCAGGTTGGCTGGGGGCCTGGACAAGGATGTCCACTCGATTGCCGGGCGCTAATGTGAAAGTAGTGTTTGGATTCTTAAGCTGCGGAGAATAATTGTCCCAATGGAATTGCACGCCATCCTGGGCGGTCTGATAATACTTTATCGCTGCTGATCCGGCGAAGCCGCAGGTGAAAAGAGCGTCTTTCCCCCCTTGCACCGTGGCATTGATGATGCGCCACCACTGGACTTCATTGGTCTTCATCGTGATCTTCGCTTGGAGTTGTCCATTTACCAGGGTTCCGGCAAAACCGGCAGGAGCGTTTTTGCTGGCTGCACCGCCGGCGCCACCAGTGCGTTCCCGGTTCGGTTGCGGCTGGAACTGCTGTAGGACCAGAACTTTCTCCTGCACCCCCGGCATGGTCTGGCGCAGCTTGGCATCATAGTCGCCCTCCAGAATCATGGCCCCTGACATGCCGTTGTACACCTGAATTGATGTGGAACCGTGCTTGTGTGCGTGATACCAGTGTGTGCCCGGAGCCTGTCCCATCACGTACTTCGGATGTGGCTCAGGCTGTGGCGGGCATAGAAGAGCGCCTGGAAGCGGCGGAGGCACATATTTCGGCGGCCTGATGCAGTATGGGAAACATCCTGACCAGTACTGGGGAAACTCTCCGTACTGTTCCAGGTGCTCATTTTGAGCAGCCTGCCTGCTGTGCAAAGTCCTGTCGTTCGGCTCCGGCTGAATCCGATCGAGTCTCTCCAGGCGAGTCCGATTGCGCAACTTAAGAGTTTGGAGTGACTGCGCGCTTTTGGCGTCCATGTGAACCCAGCTTTGAGGATTGGGGTAATCCTTACAGGCAATGGACTGATAGAAAAGTTGGCATTCGGCTGGCGTCGCCTGCAGGTCAGGAACAACTTCTACCAGAACATTGTCAGAGAAAGCGTTGGGACTTACATGCGTTCCATGGAAATGCAGGTTGGTGGTATCCGAGCCTCGGAAGCAGTCCGGGTAACTATCCGGACATTTTGGTTGGGGAGATTTCCCGGGATAAAGCTCAGTACCACTCGCATTCTTGACGAGGTCACACGCGCCATTCGCGGTTTCCGGGAAGTCTTTGGGGTCAATGTGGTTCAACAGTGCAATTTGGAGAGTGTCGCCGACCTTGGCACGAAACGTTGGTCCGGGTCCATAAACGCCAGGCTTGGTGACTAGCTGTGACCTGTCAATCTTCGTTCCCTTGTATCCCTCGTAAGCGCGCAGCTTGAATGTTCCGCATACTTTGGCCGGCGTGTTCGGGTTGGGGCCATTCACGTCGAGGTAAGAAACAAGGCGGTCTTCCCCGTGCACGCGCAGCACCGCGTGCAGAACTCCATCCGACCCCGCAGGAATTTCACCCGGGTTGACCAGTTCCTGGTTGTAGACCGGTGTGCATTGCTGGGGAGCGCCCGGAAGGGGGGCTGCTTCCAAATGAGTAAATAACCCTGACAGCGCTACTCCGGCAGACGCGGCCAGCGCCTGATTGAGGAACTGCCGGCGGCCCGCATCTCGAGGATCATCTTCACCAGACAGGTTTTCCATCTGAGTATCTGTCATTTTCGCGCTCTCTACTACATTCTTTTCGACCATAGATTTCGCCTCCTTGCCCTTTCTTAGCTTTGTGCCTTCACAACAATCACGCCTTTTTCCGTCGGATTTTGCGGGTGCTTCGCGCAGTGATATGAAAAGCTCCCGGTGTTCTCGAACACAATCTGGGAGGAGCTCCCCTGGGGTGGAATCGGTTTTGAAACCCACTGATCGTCTGTTCCACCATCAGGGGCCGGTTGGTGGGGTTCGCTCGTCTCGTTTACCCAAAACACCGAGTCAAACTGAGTGATGGTTAGAGGATTGGGATTGAAGATAGTCCCCACTCCTGGCCTGATTGCAATGGTTACTTTCGCAATGTTTGGTTCAGCCATTAAAAGTCCTCACTTTCTGTCAAATATCAATTCAGATCTCTCCGCCCGCATAACGCCGCAGTCATATGCACACCCAGCCGCTGCTCCGGCTGGAGAACGCGCGCTGCTGGCCAGGAGATCGCAATCGCCGGACAGGGCGCCATAGATGGGTGTCGGCAAACTTGTACAAAATGGCTTATCGAGATTTGCAGCCCACTGAACCCCCGCAATAAGATCGGTGACTTTCGGAGCCCACAGCTCAGCGGAAGAAAGTTGAATCAGGAGAACTCCCAGAGATGAAGTCCTCCAAACGCCTGTTTGTTTTATGGGTTGTTTTAGGAAGCGTTCCCGAGCTCGATCAAAACTCGAGGTGAGCTTGCCAGCGGCTGCCAATTTGGAGACCTCCAAAGTTAAGCAGCAGCTCAGGAGTGACTGGAAGATAGCATCAGCTATCCAATGGTCAAGCCACACTTGTAGCTTCGCCGCCGGATACGCTATCCGGCGCTCTGCTTAGTCTTACTCTCCAAATCCTGGGTAAGCAAACAGCTAGAGAATTTCGCGGAGGATCACGTGCAGCATAAAAGACCCAAAGCGCGAGCCTATGTATGCAGGCTAACGCGCTCAAATGTTATTCGTCAACCGTTTGCAGGCATTTTCCCAAATTTTTTTGATGATTACGAATTTGGGATTCGTTATACCGACTGGTTCGCTATGATCTAACCATCGGGCTACGGGGAATTCAAAATCAGATAAAAGGACAGGCCTTCGCATCGCGCCGCATATGCCGAAGGACACACGCCAAAGATTCTGGGCAATTCGTATAACTTACATTGCAGTGAACCTGGATAGAGTGCGATTTTCAAAAAGCTCTTTGTCGCCACTGCACCTTGCACGGAGGCGTGTCCGGAATTTTGCCGGATACAGGTGGGACCGGAAAATACTGAGTGGTCACCTGGACAGCCGCCGCAGTCTCTTGATCGAACAGAAGTGTGATGAGCTTAAGAGCCTCATCGAGACCTGAAGAAATTCCGCCGCCGGTGAGCCTGTTACCGGAAACCACGAACCGTTGATGAGTTGTGTCAACTTCAACTTTATGAAAACTCTGTAAGCAACTTACGAACGCCCAATGCGTGGTCGCTTTGTGGCCGTCGAGCAACCCGGCACGTGCCAGCAGCAGAGCGCCTTCACAAACAGAGCACACCCACTTCGCATTTGCCGCCACCTGGCGCAGATAAATCAGATACGGAGAGCAGGAATCAGACATGATTCCCCCCAAGGCATCGGGAGAACCACCGGGAACCCAGAGCACGTCGAGAGCCGGAGTGTCCTCAAAGCTCGCGTGCGCCTCAAAGCGAACTCCATTCATCGTTTCTACTGGCGCACCGTCCTCAGAAATGATGATCGGATTCAACCCTTTGCTGGCGTCAACCCACTTGAACATCTCATATGGACCAGCCACGTCGAGCAGGTTCACTCCTTCATAGACAGGGACACCGAGTTTCAT
>DATFDA010000224.1:0-8689 GCA_035252525.1 Candidatus Angelobacter sp.
CGCCGTCATCGCGCGACATCGCCGACATCGGGAAAGCCGTTTTATCGGGTGATCTGGTGATCCGGTGATCGGGTGATCCACGGCTGCGCCGGGACAGGTCGGGTGATCGGGGAAAGCAAAACCAACTGCATTTACCGCGAAGGACGCAACGATCGCGACGGAATAATGCGGCTTCGGCAGAGTCATCGTGTTTCCCACCTTGTGGAAGAAAATGGAGATCCCTTGCTGCGCTCGGCACATGGGAAAAGGCGACAGGTTCACCACAAGTATGCCCGGAGATCGTGAACAGCGATAGGGATCCCTCACCCGCAAAAAACGCGAGTTCGGGATTTCAGAAAAAAGGCGCATTTCAGAAATAGGCGCATGTCAAAACAAGCACAATCAGTCGAGGACTTACTTCACTCGATGTGGCGGCTTCTTATACCCCTTGCCCAGGCGCTCAAAAAGCGCGGCGCACATGATGGGGAGGCCGACGGTGGCGTCGACGAAGACTTCACCGAAGCGGCCGCCTTCATCCGGCGGGACGAATTTGCCCCAGGAGATGGCCTCAGAATAAGGAGAGCCGGAAAGGCCTCCCCAGTAGACGGGCTCGGGGCAGACGCGCACGCCGTAATGGTAGCGCTTGAGCGGGACGTCTTCTCCGGCGCGGCGGACACGCAGCTCACAGTAAGGGCCGAACTGCTGTGCCCAGTTGCGCGGCACGCCTCCGCCGATGGTGAAGATGCCGATCTTCTTCTGCGCCAGGAGCGTTTCCGCGAAGTAGTTGAGGTCAAGGAAAGGATCGTAGCGGAGCTGGGCCTGGCCTTTGCGGGCGCGCATGCGATTGTTGAGCGCCACGTCGAGACCAAGCTCAGAGTCAGTGAATGCGGGGACGAAGACGGGAACGTTCTTCTCAAAGGCTGACTTGAGAATGCCGCGGCCACGGGCGTGGCGCTTGAGGTGCTCGCCGATGGCGTGGTTCAGCTTCCAGGAGCACATGGTCTGCTGCGGGTCCCATTTGCCCAGGACTTCTTCCATGACCAGCTCCACGTGATCAAGGTTGGTTTCCGGCTCCAGCGTGTCATAGACGCGGTTGTAGCCCGCTTCATAGAGTTCTTTATCGTTCATGCGCGGGTCATAGCGATAGTGGTTCTGGCCGGTGGCTTCAACAAGTCCGTGAGCCATGAGAGCGCCGGTGGAGACGAGGGCGTTGACCAGTCCGCGATCAACGAGATCGCAGATGATGAGGCCCTGCTTGGCTACGGTCATGGCGCCGGCAAGGGTCATCACGACGAAGCAGTCGCGATCGCGGGCCATGGCTTCAAGCACGTCAACGGCTTCGCCGAGCTGGCGTCCGGTGAAGGCGGTATCCGCCATGGCGCGCATGAGCTCGTCAATGGATTTGACCTTGCCCAGATCAAGCGGGAAGACGGGAGAAAGTTTGTCACTTACCGGATCATGCAGCTTGCGGTCAATGCCTGTGCCTTCCTGCTTCTTGCTCAATGGGCGCTCTCCTTGTTGCGTGGGTGATGTGGGGGCAAACTTAGAAAAGTAAACGGTAGAGAGGGAGTGAGTCAAACGCCGGGACCTTAGCTTGAAAGTACGCTCTGTGTAACCTCCGGCCACGCTTGTGACTCTTTAAGTTTTGGCGACGCGGTGCATTGAATTTTGAGAGCTCAGGCCGGGCCGGATCCCCCTGAATATTCGTCCCAAGCACCGGCCCGCGGCCTGGGCCAACTTTGCAGCATTGGGGCGAATCCAGAAAGAAGTGTTTTCACGTACTAGTTGTGTGTCATTTTCAGAAAGGAGAATTGGATTGATGAATGTCAAGAAGTTGGTTGCAGCGGCCACTATAGCGGCAATGTCACTATTCAGCGCGGCTGCGTTTGCACAAGCAGAAAAGGGCGGAGGGGCAAGCATCACCGACCCGCAGATTGTGGGAGTAGTCACGGCGGCGAACCAGATTGATATCGCCCAGGCAAAGCTGGCATTGAAGAAAACCAAGAATGATCAGGTGAAGCAGTTTGCCCAGCAGATGATTGATGATCACACCAAGCTGCAGAACTCGGTCAACGATCTGGGCAAGAAGCTGGGTGTGAAGCCGGCCCCCAGCGCCACCAGCAAATCTCTGCACACGGCTGCCACCGCTGAGACGAAGAAGCTGCGCGGTCTGACCGGCAAGGCCTTTGACAAGGAATACATTGACCATGAGGTGGACTATCACAAGCAGGTGATTGACGCCGCCAGCAAAGTGCTGATCCCGAATGCCAAGAATGCTGAGCTCAAGTCCGCTCTTGAGGGCGCGGCTCCGCTGCTGCAGGGACATCTTGATCACGCCAAGCAGATCCAGTCCTCGCTGGGCAGTTAACAAAAGATTGAGATGAAATATTTGCTCGATCATGTCCCCGGCACGCCACAAGCATGCCGGGGAAAAATTATGGCGCTCAGAGCGCATCTGGTGCTCTGGAGCAAAAAGATGTGGCGCGTGCGACAGAGGCTTGCCGTGATGCTACTCCTGTGCGGACCGTTGGCCCTTGCCGCACGCCCACATGCTGCCGCATCCGCCGCGAACGCCCTGGCAATGGATTTGCAGTCGCCCGCACAGAGTTCTTCTGCAACATCTGCGCAGTCGCAGCCGGCGGCGCAAGTCATCATGAAAAATTTTCAGTATCAGCCGGCACAACTCAAGGTGAAGCTGGGCGAAACAGTCGAGTTTCGCAATGACGATATTTATAGCCACACGGTCACGGCCGACGATGGCAGCTTTAACTCCGGCCTGATCCCGTCGGGCAAAACCTGGACGCTCAAGATCACTCAGCCAGGAACCATTGCGTATCACTGCATTCCGCATCCGAACATGAAAGCCCAACTCATAGCGGGCGGCAATGCGCAGCCGGGCGCCGAAAACAGAGGGCCTTCACCCACGGTCAATTTTCCGCACTCACCGCAGGAGTTCCATCCTATCCTGGTGAACTTTACTGCTGCGCTGCTGCCGCTGGCATTTCTGAGTGAGCTGCTGGGTTTGTGGTTCAAGCGTGCGTCGTTGCACAACGCTGGCGCGTGGATGGTACTTTATGCCGCGATCATTACGCCTCTTACCGGAGCTGCGGGATGGTGGTGGAAGAGCCAGGTGGGTCCAGCGTTGCCGACTGCCGTGATCACGGTACATGAGTGGCTGGGAACTTCACTGGCCGTAATCTTTATTCTGCTGGCAATCTGGCGCTGGCGAATCCAGAAAAGGAATGCTGTTCCGGGCGTTAGCTACATGGTGGTGGTTGCGATTGTGGCTCTCGCGCTGGTCTATCAGGGCAGTCTCGGCGGGTTGATGGTGTTTGGCAAATAACAACGCATTTTTTAGATTTTGAGAGCACAACTGCTCCGGCTCGAATGAGCTTGTAACCCGCAGTAAGTGTGTTGCGCTGAAAGTCTGCCAGAGCTCGAATCATCAGGCTGTATCGCAAACCCATGAATGGTGGATCACATCTGACCTAGCATTCAGGGATGCGAAAGGCGAGTTGGGCAAGGTTGTTCCTGATTCCGTCAAAGTGGAGCAGCATAGAAAGATGGCTGAACCCAAGAAGAAAAGAAGCTAACAGATAGCCTTAGAACTCAATCAAGGCGCCGCAACTTGTTTCGCGAGTGCGGCCCATCTTCAAAAAAAGCAAACTTCCGGGAAACGGAGTCTGACACCGCCGGCTCCGGCATCACGCGAACGGCAATCTTTCCTGTACGCAACCAGAAAACAAGGGCAGTCATATGTATCACCACGTAAAAAAATTGATGTACACCGTGAAAGTCGGTACTCCGGACGCCGCCTTCGGCAACATGCTTCTGGAGCAGTTTGGCGGAGCCAACGGAGAGTTGGCTGCAGCCATGCAATATTCCATCCAGGGCTTCAACTGTGAGGATCCGGGATGCAAGGACCTGCTGATGGACATTGGCACGGAAGAGTTGAGCCACCTGGAAGTGGTGGGCGCGCTCATTCGCATGCACCTGAAAAACATGAAGACAGACCGAGTGGCTGCAGAAGCGGATCCTCTGGTGGCGATTGCCGGCGGAGGCGGAGTGAGCCTGGTGAACTCCATGGGCGACGCTTGGACCGCAGACTATCTGAAGATCACGGGCGATCTGGCTGTGGACTTGCGCAGCAATATTGCCGCGGAGGCACGGGCCAAGATCGTGTACGAGCGGCTGATCGGCTTCACTGAAGATCAGGGGAGCAGGCAGGCGCTGCAATTCCTGATGACACGCGAGATCACGCACATGCGGGCATTCTCAGCCGCGCTGGAGAGCATGGAGAAACCGCCGTTCGCCATCGGAACGATTGCGCCCACTCCTGGTCTGGTGGACCAGTATGTGAATGCTTCCACCGGAGAAGGCGACATCAGTGAAGAGCAACAGCGGGCGCCGTGGAACCACAGCAGCGGCCTGCAATTGGTCAAAGGCTTTGATGTGGTGCCGGCGCGAGCAGGCAATAATGCGGAGTTCAACGTTGCTCCATACGATCCAAAACCGGGCAGCGAAGTGACTTCACCCAAAGATTCAACGCCTGTGGGAATGGTTGTTGGATCGCGCAAGCCGGGAACAAAACTTAAAGCAAGCTGACAGGAACAGAGCTCATGCTGGCGTCAGTGAAAGCCAGTTATCAAACGGAACAGCCGAGCCTTGGGGTTGCCCCAGGCCCGGCTTTTTCGCGTTGCAACTCGCGTGGCGCCGCTCATCTTCCAATATCAGGCAAAGGTGACAAACAATGTTGACCATCCTGATTGTGATTTTGTTCCTGCTGTTAATTGGAGCGCTGCCCGCATGGCCGCACAGCCGTCGCTGGGGATATTACCCAAGCGGGGGACTGGGACTGGTGCTAATTATCGTGCTCATTCTGCTTCTGCTCGGTTACGTGTAGCTCAGCATGCGAGGTGATGAGTAATGAAGAATTGGAAAATGCCTCTGGTGTTTTTGCTGGCTGCGCTGCTCGGCGCCTGTTCACAGGATCCGGCTAAGACTCGCCAGGAAGCTGCGGATGCGACCGCTAAATTGAAACCGGCTATCAAGCAGGCTGGCAAGGAACTCAAAAAAGGAGCAGAAGAAGCCGGGCGGCAGGGCAAAGCGATTGCGCAAGGCGCAAAGCAAGGCTGGAACTCAAGCTCGAAAGTTAACGTGAATACCGCCAGCAAGTCACAGTTAATGACGCTGCCAGGTATTGATGAAGGCGGAGCGAACAAGATCATTGCCGGGCGTCCCTACCACACACGCGAAGAGTTGAAGACTCGCAGCGTAGTCTCGCCTGAGGAGTACCAGAAAATCGCGGGCATGGTGGTGACGCGCTGAATATTACCCCAAAAAATCGCTGCATTATTTTCGGCAAAAATAAATCAGGCGCCGGCGGGCATTCCGGCGCCTGATCACAGTTACGCGCGCATCTTTGATGTTTAGCCTTTACGAGAGCCGTTCGCGCTTTGCTTCTCAGTCCGCTCGCCCGAGGGCAAAGCGTTCCACGGTTTATGCCCAAACCATCATGAATTAAGACAAGTACAGCCGGCCCATCAGAACATAAATCCCTCAAAAACCTGTTCCGTCAGCAGCCGGGGTGTGTCTCATCAGTTTGACGGAGGAATCAACGAAGTGGCTGCGCAGACTACCCCGGCAGAAACCATGTTTTCACTTCGGGCAGGGCATTATCCATGTCCGGATAGTTCGACTGCGGAACGTAGGGCTGCTGTGGGCTGTCACCACCCTGGCGGACCGGCATTGTCACCGGCACGTGGCAAAGCCGGTTCGCCAGAGACCTTGACCCGCCCCGCGATTGCTATAATCCCGGAAATGTCCTGGGATGAGCTTCCAGATGAGGCACTTATCTCGCGCTACCGCGACGAGGCCGACAAACAGATTGCGGAACAGTACGTGAACGAACTGTTCCGGCGCCACCATGCCAAGGTGGCGCGCTGGTGTTTGAGCTTTGCTCCGGACCGCGAGTCGGCGGCCGATCTGGCCCAGGAAATCTGCGCCAAAGCCTATAAGAACCTGGGCTACTTCAAGGGACAATCAAAATTTTCCACATGGTTGTTCTCCATCGCCCGCAATCACTGTCTAAATGCAGTGAGAGCACGATCCAGCACTCCGGATATGGAGTCAGAGGAAACACTGATCGAGTCATTACCTGATCTGGGCTCCGACAATCCACATCAAACAGTAGAGAGAAACCAGCTCATGAAGATTGCCCGCCAATTCGTCAATTCAGAGCTGGATCAAACGGAGAAGCAGGTTTTCACTCTCCATTTTGCAGAAGAAATGCCGCTTGATGTAATTACCCGGATGCTGAACCTGAGCAATGCCAGTGGTGCCAAGGCTTACCTGGTAAGCGCCAAGAGGAAGCTGGATCGGGCTGTAAAACGGTGGAAAGCAGCGGTTTAACCCACCGGATGGAATCGACGGAGGAAAGGAACATGGCCGGCAACACCAATAACGCGAATATCTGGCAGGAGGCAGTGGCTGCCACAAAGGATTGTCCCACACTGGAGGTGCTGGAACGGGTGATGGAGGAGAGGTCCCCTGATCCCAAATCGGCAGCCCACGTAGCCGAGTGCCCCCACTGTCAATCAGAGATTGCGATGTTGCGGAGCTTTGAATCTTCCATCCCTTCAGAGAATGAAGGCGCTGCGGTGGCGTGGATCGCCGCCCAACTGGAGCGCAACCAGAAAGCGCCGGCCGCACGGTCTTCAGCCAATGTGATTCCCTTCTGGCGGGCGATGTTCCGCCTGCCCTATATGGCAGCAGCGGCCGCGCTGGTTGTGGCTATTACGCTGGGAGTTTCACTGTATCACTCAGACAACGGCAAGCCGATCATCCACGCTCCTCAATACGGTATTTACCGCGGTGACATCAAGCTGACCACGCCCAGCGATCTGAAGCAGGTTCCAGATCAACTGACCTGGGAAGCTGTGCCCGGAGCGAGCAGTTATTCCGTGGAGGTGGATGACGTAACCGGCGACAAAATCTGGGAATCGAAATCGACCACGAACTCCATCAACCTTGCTCCTGGCGTACAGGCCAAAATGGTTCCCGGCAAGCCGCTCAAGTGGACCGTGACCGCAGTGGACGCGAACGGAAAGGAGCTTGCCACAGGCAAGGGAAACTTTCGGGTTGCTGTAAAGCCGTAACCCAAACCTTCCGCCGCCAGGCCGCAGTCAGAGGTGGTATCCTAATAGATATTCACTTCACAGCGAGCCTGCGATTTTCATGTCCAATCCAAGTGTTTCTGATCCCAACACACCTGAAGTTCAGTCCGGTAGCCCGGCTACTCCTGACAACAACGAATCTTTTGGCGATGTGCTCTCTCAGTTTGAGCGCAGCCATGTTCACACGCACAAAGATGGCGGCAAAGGTCTTGAAGGGACGGTCATAGCCGTTTCTGCGGATTCGGTTTATCTGGACATTGGATATAAGACTGAAGGCATTCTGCCTGTTGCTGAGTTGCGCGTCGGCGAAGCGCTGCGTCCCGGCGACAAGCTGGTAGTCTCCATCAAGGGCCGCGATCCTGAGGGTTATTACCAGCTTTCACGAGCCAAGATTCAGCGGGTGACTGACTGGGAGTCTCTCCAGAAAGCATTCGACGAAAAAGCCACTATTGTGGGCACAGTGACCACGGTGATTAAAGGCGGGCTGAGTGTTGACATCGGCGTGCGCGCGTTCATGCCGGCATCGCGTAGCGGAGTTCGCGACGCAGATGAGATGGAAAAGCTGGTGGAGCAGGAGATCCGCTGCAAGATCATCAAGCTGGACATCGCCGATGAAGACGTGGTGGTGGACCGGCGCGCGGTCCTTGAAGATGAGGCGAGAGCGGGAAAAGAGAGAAGGCTTTCGGAAATCAAAGAGGGTGACACCGTCGGCGGAACCGTTCGCAGTCTGATGGATTACGGCGCGTTTGTGGACATAGGCGGCGTGGAAGGTCTGCTGCACGTGGCTGAGATCGCATGGACTCGCATCACCAGGCCCTCTGATGTGCTCACGGTAGGTCAGGAGATTGACGCCGTTGTCCTGAAGATTGATCCGGAAAAAAGGCGCATTTCCCTCGGCATGAAGCAGCTTCAGCCCCATCCCTGGGATTCTGTTGCGGACAAATACACCGTGGGCGAGCGGGTGCGCGGGACGGTGAGCCGCCTGACCGACTTCGGCGCTTTCGTGGAGATTGAACCCGGAGTCGAGGGCCTGATCCACATTTCAGAAATGTCATGGGCTAAGAAAGTCCGTAAGCCCAGTGACATAGTGAAGCCGGGCGATACGGTGGAAGCCGTGATTCTGGGCGTAAACGTGGGCGAACGCCGCATTTCGCTGGGATTGAAGCAGGCGCTGGGCGATCCATGGGCAGATGTGCCGCGCAGGTTCCCTGTGGGCTCAGTGGTGGAAGGCACTGTCATCAGCGTGCAGAAGTTTGGCGCGTTCGTGCAGTTGATCGAAGGCGTGGAAGGCATGATCCACATTGGCGACATGAGCGCGGAAAAGCGGATCAACCATCCGCAGGAAGTGGTAAAGATGGGCCAGCCGGTGAAGTCGCAGGTTCTGGAAGTGGATACGGAGCGGCGGCGGTTGCGGCTGGGGATCAAGCAGATGGTGCCATCAAGCCTGGATGAGTACATTGCCGAGCACAAGGCAGGCGACGTGGTCACGGGACGTATGAGCGAAGTGAACGGCGGTTTCGCTCAAGTTGAGCTGG
>DATFDA010000225.1:0-3248 GCA_035252525.1 Candidatus Angelobacter sp.
GGCTGTTCTTCTGCTGCGCCCTCAATGACCGGGTAAACCACGTACGCCTGGCGGCCGATTTTGACCTGCTTGCGTACAAACTCCCACACCTCCTGCGCTTGATCATCTGAAACTTTGCGCGTAGTGATGGGTGTGCGGCCCGGAGGAAGCTCGTCAAGAATAGAGGTGTCGAGGTCGCCATATAGAGTGAGAGCCAGGGTGCGCGGGATGGGAGTTGCTGTCATGACCAGCGTGTCCGGCTCAGCCTCACCTTTTTTCATCAGACGGAAGCGCTGCATGACGCCGAAACGGTGCTGCTCGTCTACGATGACCAGCCCCAGTTTGTGAAACTCAACTTTCTCCTGGATCAGCGCATGGGTGCCGATAACCAGATGTGCGTTTCCTTGGGCGATGTGGCGCCGCGTGTTGCGCCGGGTGGCTTCATCCTGTGATCCGGTCAGCAGCACCACGCGGTAACCGGCATGTTCGAGCACCTGGCGAGCGGAGAAGTAATGCTGCGTGGCCAGAATTTCTGTCGGCGCCATCAATGCGGCCTGATACCCGTTTTCAATGGCAATGACCGCCGCTTGCAGCGCGACAATGGTCTTGCCTGATCCCACATCCCCCTGCAACAGACGGCGCATGGGCGAAGGATGCTGCATGTCCGCAGCAATCTCCTTGAGAACGCGTTTTTGGGCCGCCGTAGGATGAAAAGGAAGTATTTTTTTGATGGCTTCACGAACCTTGCCGGTCAGCTCAAAAGAAATCCCCACGCGCTGCCGCATGCGATGACGTTTGAGCTCCAGCCCGACCTCCAGAAAAAACAGTTCCTCAAAAATCAGCCGCCGATGCGCCGGTGTGCGGCATTCAGCAAGGTCGGCAAAAACTTCGCCTGCGGCAGGAAAATGAACTTCGTTGAATGCGCTCCTGCGGTCCATCAGTTTCAGGCGCCGGCAGAGCGGCTCGGGGATGCCGTCCGGTATGTCAGGGCTCAAGCTCTCAAGCGCCCGGTGAATCACCCGCCGGAACCAGCGCGAGGTCAGCTTGCCACTGGCGGCGGATTCATAGATAGGAACAATGCGCCCGACTTCAAGAGATTCAAAGCTCTTTGGGTCTTCTGCTTCCAACTCGCCTTGTGCACCATCCAGAATTTCAAACTGCGGCTGAACAATCTGAAGTCCTTTGCCTTTCCAGCCTTCTTCCACTTTGCCGTACAGCGCTACCAGTTGTCCGGGTTTAAAACGGTCACGGAGGTAAGCGCCGTTGAACCAGATGCATTTCAAGCTGGAGGTACCCTGCGCCGCCACCATTTCGAAGATGGGCATTCTTTTGGTGCGGAACATGCCGGAGTTGCGGACTTCAGCAATCACCGTTGCCATTTCACCCGGCTTGAGTTCGCCAATGCCACGCGGATTCAAGCGGTCCTCATAGCGGAAGGGCAAGTAGTAGAGCAGGTCTTCGACGGTGGAGAGATTCTTCTGCTGCAGCCACTCGGCCAGCCGAGGGCCCACGCCCTTGACGAATTTTACTTCGGTCTGCAAATCCAGCATTTTTGTTGATGATAAATGCTTGGGGTTCTAAACCGCTTCTGCCTTGCGGAGATTTGCAATCTCAGCTTTGGAATATCCAAGTTCTTCCAGGATTTGGCCGGTATGCTCGCCCAGCATGGGTGCGCGATGGCGAATTTTCGGCGGCGTCGCGGATAAAGTTACGGCTGGAGAGGCAAGTGGAATTGGAGCAGGCGCTCCCGGGAATTCGACCTCCTGCAACAGGCGACGCGCTTTTACCTGCGGATCGGCAAGCACCTGCCCCGGATCAAGCACCGGCCCCGCAGGAATCCGTGCTGCTTCCAGTTCGGCGATGGCTTGGGCGGTGGTGCGGGAAGAGAGCCAGATGTTCATGGCTCCAGTAATCGCAGCGTTGTTGTCGGCGCGTCGTTGATCGCCGACGAAGCGAGGGTCGGATATGAATTCATGATGTCCCACCAGCCGCGCCCAGCGGGCAAACATCTCATTTCCTACGATTGAGACCATGATCCAGCCGTCGCAAGCGCGATAGCAATCTGCTGGAGCAGCATAGAAACTGGTGTTGCCCGTCTGCCGGCGTTCGATGCCAAGCACCTGCCGTTCGGCGAGGATCGTTTGCATGAACGTGATCCCGGTCGAGAGCAGCGCGGTGTCCACAATCTGGCCCTCGCCACTCTGCGAACGGTGATAGAGAGCCACCACTACGCCGAAGGCTGTGTGCAGTGCGGTGCCGTAATCTTCAAAAGGCACCACGGAACGAACAGGCGGGCCGGGAAATCCCGTGAGATGCATGGCGCCTGTCATGGCCTGGGCAACGGCATCAAAGCCAACTTTCTTTGAATATGGTCCATCAGGTCCGAAGGTGGAGATGCGAGCAAAGATGATGTCGGACTTGATGGCTTTCAGCGCGTCATAGTCGAGTCCGGCCTTCTTGAGAACCTCAATCGGAAGGTTCACTACTACCACATCAGCGGTGCGCACCAGGCGTTGCACAACCTCTGAAGCCTGCGGTTTGGCGAGATCAAGGGTGAGGCTGCGCTTGTTGCGGTTAAGCGAAAGAAAACTTGTGCCTTCGCCAGTGGCTGCTACCGGAGTGAGATAACGATCTTCACTGCCCTGGCGGCGATCAATGCGGATAACATCCGCACCCATGTCAGCCAGCAGCATGGCGCAGTATGGGCCGGCGATGAAGCGGCCGAAATCGATGACACGGATGCCGGAGAGAGGACCAGAACTTTGCACGGCGCGATTCTAAATCAGTGACGTGCTTGCAGCAGCCGATTACTTTTTTCAGCAGCCTACGAAACGCAAAGACCCGTTAGTCGGCCCTTACCTTCGCATGGCCCTGGTTCACCAGAAACCGGACGATTGAATCGATTGCACTCAGGACACGGGCCGGAGGCAGGTCGTGGTTATTGCACAGAATGGAAAATACAAAACGACTGCCTGTTCTGGTTTCACCGTAGCCGGAAAGAGTGTTGACATGGCTGAGCGAACCTGTCTTGGCATGGATCAATCCGCCAGCAGGGGTATTGAGGAAACGCTCAGCCAGCGAGCCATCCACTCCGCTGACGGGCAAGCTTTCCTTATAAGCAGCGCCCCAGGGCTGGCGTGAAGCGTAGAGCAGCAATTGCACCACTGAGGCGGGAGTGACCAGGTCGCGGCGGGAGAGTCCGGAGCCGTCGAGGAAGATGAACTCGTCATCAGTCAGCCCGGCTTGAAGGAGAAACTGTTTTACGGCCG
>DATFDA010000226.1:0-4484 GCA_035252525.1 Candidatus Angelobacter sp.
CTCTCGAATGTAAAGCGAAAGCTATTCTGATCTTGTTGTAAAATCGCCGCCACTACGGAGCGTTCTGATGCACACGATGATGAAAACGCCGCTGACCCTCCTGGCTGTGCTGGAAAGGGCAGGCAAGTATTTCGGGAATGCAGAGGTGGTCTCGCGGCTGCCGGACCGAAGCATCCATCGCACCACCTGGGGCGGTGTTTATGAAAGAGCGCTCCGGCTGGCGGAGTGCCTGCAATCAGCGGGCATCAGAAAAGGTGATCGCGTAGCCACGCTGATGTGGAACCACCATATCCATCTCGAGGCGCACTACGGCATCCCCGCTATGGGCGGGATTCTGCATGCGCTGAATCTGCGGCTGCATCCGGACGAGATCGCGTGGATTGCCAACCATGCGCAAGACCGGTTTCTGGTTGTGGATGACGTGCTGCTTCCGGTGCTGGAAAAGTTCAAAACCAAAGTAAATTTCGAACGCATCTTTGTTGTTACGCATTGCGGACAGCCGCTTTCAGGCGAATACGAAAGCTACGAAGACTGGATAAAACAGGCGCGCGGCGACTTCCAGTATCCCGGGATCAGCGAAGATGACGGCGCAGCCATGTGCTACACCTCAGGAACCACGGGCAATCCCAAAGGAGTGATTTACTCGCATCGCTCAGAGGTGCTGCACAGTCTGGTGCAGGCCATGCCTGACTGCGTTGGCATGTCACAACATGACGTGGTGTTGCTGGGCTCGCCCATGTTCCATGCCAATGGCTGGGGATTTCCCTTCTCTGCCGCCATGGTTGGCCTGAAATTTATTCTGCCCGGACCTCACCTGGACCCAGAGAGTCTGCTGGAACTAATCACACAGGAGCACGTCACCATTAGCTGCGCTGTTCCCTCGGTATGGGTGCCCATTCTCGCAGCGCTGGATAAGCGCGGAGTGGATTGGCGACCGGCCAAAGATATTCGCATTCTTTGCGGAGGCACAGCCCCTCCTGAGGCGCTGATGCGCGGCCTGGACCGCCACGGATTCCATTTGATTCACGCCTGGGGCATGACAGAAACTTCCCCGCTGGGCAGCACCATGCACCTGAAGCCGGAAATGCTGACCTGGCCGGAAGACCGGCAGTATGCACAGCGCTGCAAGCAAGGATGGCCATCGCCTTTGATTGATCTGCGCGTGGTCAACGAGCACGGAGTTGCGCCGTGGGACGGCCACGCCATGGGCGAACTGGAGGTTCGCGGTCCGTGGGTGGCGGCCAGTTACTATGAGGGACCGGGAACCGAAAATCGCTGGAGCAAAGATGGATGGTTCCGCACCGGCGACGTGGCGACCATCGACCCGGACGGATGCATCAAGCTGGTGGACCGCAGCAAAGACATGATCAAGTCCGGCGGCGAATGGATCAGCTCCGTTGACGTGGAGAACGCGCTCATGGGACATCCCGCGGTGCGCGAAGCAGGAGTTGTGGGAGTGCGCCACGCAAAGTGGCAGGAACGGCCGCTTGCAGTTGTGGTGCTGAAAGAGAATGCATCTGCCACGCCGCAGCAATTAAGGGAATTCCTGGAGAAGAAATTCGCGAAATGGCAGGTGCCGGATGATTTTGCTTTCGTCACCGAATTACCGCACACCTCAACCGGCAAATTATTTAAATCAGAGTTGAGGAAGAAGTATGCGGAGTGGAAATGGACGAAAGCATAGAAACGCTGTTTACAATTTCTTGCCCATCAGCAGCCCGTCAATGGAGTCAAGATAGTAGCGCGGCAGAACTTTCAGCACGGAGTACCCGTGCTTCTTGTAAAAGCGCATCGCCTTCTGGTTATCCACCGCCACTTCCAGAGAGACATAATCACACTGCAGATCTCTGAGTTCTTGCTCAACATTTGTCAGCAGCAGCGTGCCGATTCCGCTCTTCTGCACGTCTGGAGCAACGTCAATCGTAATAATTCGGCCCATGGAATGAGAGCCGCGACGCGAACGAAAGCGGTCCGCAATCACAAAGCCCTGGACCCTTGCAGAGTCTTCGGCAACCAGCGTAATAGCTGAGCGGCGCTCAAGAAAGTAGCGCATCTCATCTTCGGGATAGGCAATCCCTTCGACAAAGCACGCTTTGTCGATCTCCATCAACCGGGCAAAATCGCCTTCCCTGTATCGGCGCAGTGTGACCACCGATTGATTGTACGGGGAAGAACTCCGGCATCAGCCCAGCATGGCGGAAAAATTGTCCAGTGCGCGAACCCCGATCAGGAAAGTACAAACTGGAGGGCGTGCCTATAGAGCTGCCCTCCATGAGTGGTGCGTTGGTTAAGCCACCACGCGTTCTTCCTGCGGTTGCAGCATGACTTTGATCCATCCAGGCGAACGCCGATCAAAGCGCTTGTAGGCCTCAATGACATCTGCCATTGGCTCAATCTGTGTAAGCACTTCAGCAGGGTCCACGGAACCACTGCGGATTACTTCAAGCAGCCGCGGAATATACTTGCGATGGTTGCAGTTGCCCATTCTGATCGTCAGGTTTTTCTCCATTGCATTGCCGATGGCGAACGTGTTCACCAGTTCGCTATAGACGCCGATAATTGAGAGCGTTCCTGCTTTCGCCACTGACTGAACAGCCCAATCAAGCGCCTGCGAGGGAGCATCCCCGGCGTGCCAGTTGCCGTTGCTTGGGCTCTCTTTGCCCATGGTGGTTTTCATGCGCTCCGTCCGGAAGCGTGGCGATTTAAACAAACCTTTCATGGCTGCGGGGCCATGATGCGGACGGTTGGCGTCGACGCCGACGCAGTCGATGACTCGATCCACGCCAATGCCCGCCGTGAATCCCTTGATAGCCTGCACCGGATCTTCCTGCTCGAAATTAACAGGTTCAGCTCCCTGCTTTTGCGCCATCTCCAGACGATCAGCAATAGCGTCGATGGCAAAAATCCTGCCGGCGTTCAGCAATTTAGCGCTAGCGATGGTGAACTGCCCAACAGGTCCGCAGCCAAACACAGCTACGGTGCTTCCGGGGTGAATGTCTGCGAGTTGGGCCGCCATGTAGCCGGTGGGAAAAATATCAGAAACAAGAATGGCCTCATCGTCAGAAACGCCGTCCGGCAGTTTCACCAGGTTGATATTGGCAAATGGCACGCGCACAAACTCTGCCTGCATGCCATCAAAAGGTCCGGTGGTTGCTGGTCCGCCATAAAAGGCAGTACCCGCTGAAGGTCCGTTAGGATTGGCGTTGTCGCATTGTGAATAGTACCCGGCGCGGCAATAGGAACAGTTGCCACAGGCGATGGTTGAAGGAACAACTACGCGGTCCCCAACTCGGAAGTTGCGCACCGCCGTGCCCACTTCTTCCACCACGCCAACGCCTTCATGTCCCAGAATTGTGCCGGGAACCATTCCCGGCATGGTTCCGCGAATCATGTGCAGGTCAGTCCCGCAGATGGCGCTCGCGGTGAGCCGCACAATTGCATCGTTGGGCTTCTGAATCCTGGGCTCGGGAACATTTTCCAGACGAATATCACCTACTCCGCGAAAGACAACAGCTCTCATAAGTGCTCTCCTGAAGCGATTGCTGACAATTTTTTGGGATGCCGGCAGGCCGGGAGCGGTGGCCATAAGCGTGAGGAACAGCATTCGAATGAGTGTTGCTGAGTTTAATGCACAGTTGATGTGTGCCTTTCGCGGCCAAAATCCTGCCTGTTTGTTGCATCTTCATTTAAAGATCATTATGAGGAGTGGACCATGCTTAAGTTTTTAGCGGGGTTGGTTTGTGGCGCCGGAGTAGGACTGTTGATTGCTCCCACTTCCGGGGAGAACATCCGCAGGCGTTTGGCCCAGGCAGCACGCGATCCTGAACAGCTCGCGCGCGACACTGTAACCAACATACGAGAGAAGGCCGGAGATATGGGTGCAAGCCTGGGACGGCAGGCGGCGCAGAAGGCCGTTGACCAGATGGCGCCGGAAAAGTTTAACCAGCCGCATCAGCGTTCAGGTTGAGCCGCAAGATCCGGCGACAAGAATTCCAAAGACACGCCATGCTGTGCACACCATGCGATGATGGCTGCGCCGGTTGAACTGGTGCTCAAACCGGCTGGTCCCGTCAGGGAATGGAACCATGCTGGCCAGTCGCGTTCTGCCAGCGCAGGATTCAGCGTGCCAGCGTGACGTAGAAAGCATTATTTCCCGTGCGAAGGTCCTTTCCATAAACCAGCGCCAGACCCACACCCAGGACGCGAAGCTTGGCTTCAGCGCCAGTATCTGTAAGCCACTTCTGCGATCCAAGCGCGCCGCCTGGATCGGTGATCTTGCCGGTATCGATGAACGGTCCCAGCCTGATTGTGAGCAAGCCATTGCTGTAAAGGTTCTTGTCAGTCTCCCAACTGCCCAGGAAGAAATCTTTGCCGAGTGGTGCACTGCCTTTTTGTCCATGGCGGGTCCCGACGTGAGCGCGCATCCACAGGGCAGGATCGTTGTCTCGCTCCAGCCCGAGCATGAACAACTCATCAAAAGGAAC
>DATFDA010000227.1:0-4378 GCA_035252525.1 Candidatus Angelobacter sp.
GCGTTTAGAGTTCGCCAAGACTGACTTTTTGAGAGGGCAGGCTCGGGACAAGGGAGCATGCACACCGGACAGCTTACTCGATTCGTCCTCAGAACTCTGGATTCTGCGGCGCGACTTCTGCCCCGCAAAGGCACGGCTCCCGCGCATCTACGTACAGGAAGTCGCGGCGAGGAAGAAGCATTCTTCTACCTTCGGCAGCAGGGTTACGTCATCATCGCCCGCAACTATCGCAGCCCGCGCAGCCGCAGCGAGCTCGATATGGTTGGTTGGGACGGCGAAATGCTCTGTTTCATTGAGGTCAAAACCCGGACCAGCCGGGACATTCAACCGGCTGAAGTGGCTGTCGACCCGGAAAAACGCCGCGACCTGTCGCGCGTCGCCCGTGAATTCCTCCTCAAAATGAAAGCCACTCCTGCCTTTCGCTTCGATATCGTCAGCGTCTATTTTGAACCTGAAAAGGAGACCGCCGTCGAGCTTTTTCGCAACGCATTTCCATTGGTCTAACCAATACGGCTATCGCCTCTCAACTTCTGTGCCTCACCCGGCCCGCATGACTTCCGTAATGTGGGTGTGGTCGCACGCCAGCCGAACCGGGGTACAATTTGGCTAATCCCCCCGGCCACAGAGTTCCCAAGTGCAAGCTGTTTTCAGGCTCGAAGGAGTGCTCATGTTCAAAAGATCAGTTATTTTCAGCCTCTTGCTGATGTTTGCCGCTGCCGGCTGGACCCAGTCCGGCAACGGATGGAGCAAGTATTCAAACGATGCGGGAAAATTTTCCATGTTGGTTCCCGGCACGCCGGAAGAGACCTCAAGCACCGCAAAAGGGGTCTTGCTGCATACATTCAAAGTTCTCCAGCGCCCCAGGTTGTATCTGGTGATTTATTCTGACTACCCGGATGCCGACCTTGAATTGAAAACTGCAGCCAGGCTGGCGGCAGAGAAAGACGGGTTCCTGAAGGGGTTGAGCAACGGCAAGCTGATTTCTGAACGCGAAATCACATTCAAACGGGGGAATACAGACCTGCCCGCGCTTGAGTTCACCGCTGAAACAGACAGTGTGAACTACAAGAGTGTGGTAGTGCTGGATGGACGTCGCGTTTATTTTGCCTGTGCAGGCAGCATCAAGGGCAACGATTCCACCAGCGAATTCGAGCGCTTTCTTGGCTCGTTCACGCTGGACTGACGCGAGCAAGAACCGGGCAACAGATTCTCCCTGCGGCGCAGGTCGCATTCTCACAACCACTGCATGAGTTGTAAGATATTCTTGTGCCTGAACTGCGAAAAGATCCCATAACGGGACGTTGGGTAATCATTTCAACTGACCGTTCCAAACGCCCCAGTGATTTCTCCCGCGAGCGTGCGGACATCAAGTCCGCCAGTTTCTGCCCGTTTTGTCCTGGCAATGAAGCTAAGACGCCTCCTGAAATTCTGGCGTATCGGACGGGAGAAAATGGACGCCAAAGCAACGCAAACTGGAACCTGCGTGTGGTGCCGAACAAATTTCCTGCTCTGCGCATTGAAGGCGACCTGGACCGCCAGGCCGATGGAATGTTCGACAAAATGAACGGCATCGGCGCTCATGAGGTGATCATTGAGACGCCCAACCATATGGAAACTCTGGCCACCATGCCGGTAAAGCGGGTGGAAGACCTGCTCTGGGCATTTCGTGACCGGATTCTCGATCTCAAACAGGACCGTCGTTTTAAGTACATCATGGTCTTCAAGAACCATGGCGAGGCCGCGGGAGCTTCGCTCGATCATCCTCATTCACAGTTGATCGCGCTGCCCATACTTCCCAAACAGGTGGTGGAAGAATTGGAAGGGGCAAAGCGCTATTTTTCCAATAAGGAGCGCTGCATTTTCTGCGACATCATTCGCCAGGAGAGCGAATCGCGCATCCGCATTGCCGCTGAGAACCAGGACTTTATCACGCTCTCGCCCTACGCGCCGCGCTATCCATTTGAAACCTGGATCCTGCCGCGCCGGCACGAATCGGCCTTTGAGAATTCGCCGTCAACCCTCTATGAAAACCTGGCCAAAATGCTGCGACTGGTGCTGAACAAAGCCATCCAGGTGCTCGACAACCCCGCGTACAATTTTGTGCTGCACACCTCGCCTATCCAGGAAAACACCAATGACTACTATCACTGGCATCTGGAGATCATTCCCAAACTGACTAAGACGGCCGGGTTTGAATGGGGGACTGGATTTTACATCAATCCTACCCCACCGGAAGAAGCAGCGCGATTTCTGCGCGAAGCGCGAGTGGAAGAAGTGGTGGCCGTACAGCCCTGATAGGCGATTCACAGTCAATCAGGAAGTCTCAGCGGTGCGTGTTCCCGCGTGGCGGAATGAAAACGCCAGTCGCACAATGTAGTGAATTCCGGAAAAGACGGTAAGCGCCACCGTGGCGTAAATGCCCAGGTGCTTTCCTACGTGCACCCAGCGTGCTTGTGAAACCTCCGCCAGCAGCGCGAAAGGCACAGTGACAATCTGCGCCACCGTATTCGCTTTTCCCAGCCAACTGGGCCGAAAAACCTTCATTACGCCGGTGGCATACAGGATGGCGCAAACAACCACAATCAGGATATCGCGACTGAATACCAGAATGGTTACCGGCCAGCGGATGATCTGGTGAAAAAATGACAGCACCAGAAACATGGTGCTGAGCAGCAGCTTGTCTGCAATGGGATCCAGGTATTGGCCGAGCACCGTTTTCTGATTGAAGACGCGAGCCAGCAGTCCATCCAGGCCGTCAGTGATTCCGGCCACCACAAAGATGCCCAGCGCCCACATGTAAAGGTGCTGCTGCACGGCAATCACCACGAAGGGTATGAAAAGAAGCCGAAGCAGAGTGAGCAGATTGGGGGCGGAACGCAGTTGCTTGATCATGCCTGCGGCTCCGCAAAGTAAGTTTCAATCCGCTTGCCGGTTTTCAACGTGAACTGCTCCGCCAGCGAAGGCAATTCCCCGCTGCGTCCATCCAGTTCCATGCGCTGCACGCGATGCATGGGGAAAAACACCACGCTGGCATTGGCTGCCTCGCCGGATTTTACCATTTGGGTGAAGTCGTCCAGCGATTGCATGTCCACGCCGCGCAGACTTACGCCCGCGGCCGTGAGTGATAGCAGCACGCCCCAGAACTTCTCGCGTGGATTGTTCAGGGTTATCAGTACCAGTTGTCCGCAATCCATTTGTAGCCGGCGCAGCCCCTGCCAATGATTTCAGCGGAATCACCGCAAAAAAGCAAGGCCACGCCGGTGTTGGATTCAGTTTCACTAAGCCGCAGTGTAACTGCCTTCCGACGGCGCAGGTTCTGAACCTGGCCTCTTTACTGCGCTGTACCCAGCCGGTAGACCAGTCCAATGGAGAAGCGGGGATGACTCTCTCCATTGCTGAAGAAGTTGGTGTGCAAGAGATCAAGCTGCGCGCGGCCAGCCCATCGTTCATTGAAGTTATAGTCGCCGCCGCCGCCCAGCACCCAGGAAAATGCCGTATCCGTATCGCTAATGCCGGCTGCGCTGATCTTGGCATGGCTGCCCCCGAACAACACATGGCCAAAGGCGTTAAATGGATGGTCTGGAGCGCGCCAGGTCACGCGAGGTCCGAAGTCAAAATTGTGCAGGCTGTTGTCAACACTTGAAGGGGCGCCAGGGATCAAGATGGGCAGCGCGCCCAGGTCCTCTGAACCGTAATGCCCGCTGATCTCGCCTTCCAGGCCGAGCCAGGAGTTGTTCAGACTGTAATTTCCGGCAACAATCCAGCCGTTCAGGCCGGTGCCAAAGTTGCTGGAGTGGGAAAACCCGGCAAAAACATCCAAAGGCGGCTGCTCGTCAGAGCCGGTTTGTGCAAGTGAAGGAAGCGAGCTTAAGAGCAGGACAGCCAGAATCGCGAGTAAAAGGCGTGCTTTCATGATTCTCCTGAAATGGCCTCGCTGGTTTTCCAGCGGATGCCGATCTATTTAAGTTTGAGGACGGTTCGACCTAATGGCTTAGTGGCACGGAGCCGTTCATCGGTTGCCTCTGAGAGTTGCTGCTCTCGGCTCCGGACGGTGATAAAATGGCACGAGCAGTAGGCGCGTAGCTCAGTTGGTTAGAGCGCTACCTTGACACGGTAGAGGTCAGGAGTTCGAGTCTCCTCGTGCCTACCATTTCATTTCGCACCCCGGCACGGCGTGGCAGCACTCTATATCCTGCAAAGCCAAACAACCCGCAAATTTTATATCGGAGCAGCACTTGATCTTGAAGAACGCTTAAACGAGCATCGCCGTGGCCACAGCCCTTATACTCGTCGGAGAGGACCGTGGGTTCTCGTCTCTCTACTGCATGGCCAACCAGTAGCCAGCCAGTTCCAGGATTCACTGTTGCTCCTATTATCA
>DATFDA010000228.1:0-11158 GCA_035252525.1 Candidatus Angelobacter sp.
GTGCATGCCAGCAACATGCTGACCAGGGTGCCGATCAGAACCACCACTGGAATGGCGGGATGCCGCTTCTCCGGTACGGTTGGCTGGTCCAGAATTTTCACCGTCGGAATCTCTCTGGCTTCCTGAATGCGAGCGACTTCATACTGTTGTCGCAGCAGTTCGTACACAGTTTCGTGAATCTTGGTGCTACGATAAAGATCTGTCCACTGCACTCCTATCAGCGGAAGGTTCTTGACGGAAGGGTATGGATTAGTTGCAGATTTGCCGCCTTGTCCGTTGCCGGTGTTGATTCTTGCCAGCGAACGTTCCAGTTCATCAATACGGGCCTGCACCGTTTTTACGCGAGTATTTTCCGGAGTATAGACCTGTTGCAGTCCTTCCATCTCTGACCGTGCGGCAATCAATTCCCCTTGCAAGCGTGCGGAGGCTTCCACCATCACGCGCGTCTGTTCCGGAACGTCCAGCGCCATGGTGCTGCTGGAGAATTTGCTGAACTTCTGTTCTGCATCGTCCAAGGCGGTTTTTTCTTCCGCCAGCCGTTGCTCAATAAAGATTCGCTCGCGACGCGCAGCCGAAGTGGAAACCTGCGACATCACATGGTCGAGCGCATCCACATAAGCCGATGCCAGCGTCGTCGCAAATTGCGGATCACGGTCCTTGACTGTGATGGCGAGAACCCCGCTCTTCTTGTCCTCAACAATTGAAGTATTTGATTCAAGCTTGGCGCGCGCGTCTTCCCAATATGTTTTGTGGTAGTGCTTGCGCAGATCAAAGCGTGTTACAAGCTCATCTTCAACGGTGCGGCTTTGCAGCACTTTGCTAAACAGCGCGCCGGTGCTCTTTCCGCCCAGCAGATCGCCGGCCATACCGGCCAAGCCGGCCAGCCCCGGTGATTTAAGCAGTCCCGGCAACGCAAGCTGAGCTAAACCACCTCCAGATGAGCTGTCCGGCGGCATCAATTGCGCAGTGGCAGGGTATTTACAAATCCTGAACGCCAGAACAAGCGAGAAGGTCAGTCCAGCCAGGGCCCAAAGTGCAATCTTCAGTCGCCGGTACCAGAGATATTCAAATGCATCCAGCCAGGCGTTCAAGTGCCATCGTTGACCGGACATGGGAGCATCAGGCGGCTTTTCAATCAGCTTGTTCGTGGTTGTTAGAGCCATGCTTCGTTTTACCGGCTCGCCTCGTGAATGCGGACTTCTCCGCAAACCTTCTCACGTCGTGCAGGCATTGCTTTGCCAACATTCAGTGCGCCTCAGACTACGGAAATGCCCTTAGCCCAACCGACACGCTTTGAATGTTTATATTCTCACGCATTTTATCCTATAGGAATTGGCATACGATATGCGCCCCTGTGCTGGAACGCCAGTCAAGCCGTAAAGTTGCACCGCAACTGCCGCATGCTCGGGTTTGGAAGCGGAGCGGCTCATTGCCCAATAGGCGCAACGTCCCAAAAGCCTGCAATTTTCCGGTCGCGACCCATTCTTCAAGACGCGAATCACTGCTTCCGTGTACTCACGCTTTTTGGCCATTGCAGAATTTTTCACCAAGCAACTCAGAACGTGAGCTGGTTCAAATTCTCTAAGGTCTTGGGCATCAAAAAACGCGGTTTGCCGAATCCATTCACTGGTGTGAAGCAGGACCGTGCTCTTCTGCACGTGCTTCGCACAGGGTAAGTTGTTTCGCAAAGGAACGGGCGGCGGATTCAAATGCATAATTGAAGCGTGATGCAAACGGCCGCCGCCATTTGAGTTCGGTGGGCCTCTCCGCGAAAGGCGAATGACACCACGTCTTCGGTGCGCGGAGAACTGCAATTATGCGTGTACTGCGAAGCATAGTTCTTGAAGGAGCAGCAGGTGCGCGACCAAGGTAATTAACCACGGGTTCTGGACGAAGGTAATCTCGGATGAAACCCCTGTGAATTACTTTCAGTCGCAAACCATCTGCGCCTCATGTATTCTTTATCAAAGCCGTCCAAGAGAGAGACGGCATGGTTCCCTTGTGTTCTTGCTCGGGGATGCTTTCGATCTGCGGGTGAGCAGTTTTCGCAGGACGGGCAAACTCAGGTCCTGTGCTGGATTTGCTCAAACTTTTGCCGCAACGGCGTGTTATTAGGGCATGACATGGCTGTGCGGCAGTAAAGCCGATCAATTGCAAACGGCGAGTGCGCCTTTCGCGCAGGGCGTAAATTTCGGGAGAACGTGTTTCCCGGACAAGGAGGGCTTAGTGTCAACACCGGAACTAGCAAGAGGTCATGAGCAGTTTGCAGACCTAGGCTATTTCGTTGATAGCTCAACACAAACCAAAACGAGCAGGCCTGGAGCCAACCCCGGCATTCTTTTTGCCACCCTGGACGGGATGGCAGTGGTGGGTACAGGGCTCCTTGCTTACCGGTTCCGCGATGCCCTTTGCAGTTTTGTCGGGGTTGACTCCTCCAGTATCGGCACCCTGCCGCACGCCCGCTTACTGGTATTTCTCGCCCTGTACGCCGGTCTCACCATCATTTGTAATGCCGCGCACGATCTTTACTCACAGGATTCTCCCCACGCAGGACACTTTGCCAAGCTGATCAAGAGCTTTTCTCTCGCCACCCTGGTGGCCGTGATGGTTGTATTTGTTGCTGGTGACAAGGCCATGCCGCGCCTGCTGTTTGCCAGCACTGCCGTTTGCGGCATGTTTGAACTTATAACCTTGCGGTACCTGATCCACAGCCACAACCTTAAACGTATTGACCGCGGTATTGGGACCAGGCACGTGCTCATTGTGGGTAGCGGCAAGATTGGCCGCGCCTTTCATCACTATTTACAGACGCACAGGCAGTTAGGAAAGAAGGTGTGCGGCTTTGTGGATGATGACCCCTGCGACTCTCCCCTGTGGCTCGGAATTTCCGCAGATCTGCCGCGCATTGTCCAGGAGCAGTTCATTGACGAAATCTATTTCACTCCTGATGCCAGCCGCGATCTGATTATTGATATCGCATTGCAGGCCCGTGAGCAGAGGATCAGCGTGAAAGTTGTGCCCGATCTTTATGGCGGCCTCGCGCTGGGCGCCGGATTTACCCGCATCGGTGACATCCCGGTTCTTGAGTTGAACCACCAACCCATTCCAGCCATCGGTCTTTTCTTCAAACGTTTGATGGATATGCTGGTTGCAGGAGTGCTGGTGGTGGTGTCAGCACCGGTAATGGCTGTTACAGCGGTCCTTATCAAGCTCACTTCCGCCGGACCTGTTTTATATACAGCCTGGCGCGTGGGACGCAAAGGACGGAAGTTCCGCTGCTACAAGTTCCGCACCATGGTGGTGGATGCGGATGCGCGAAAGGAAGACCTGCGCCACTTAAACGAGCGCAACGGGGCCACCTTCAAAATTGAAAATGATCCACGGATCACACCTCTTGGGCATATCCTGCGAAAATTCAGCATTGACGAATTTCCACAGCTCATCAACGTGCTTAAAGGCGATATGAGCATGGTTGGGCCGCGCCCCCATCCGCTCGACGACTACCACCAGTACCGGCTGGAAGACCTGCGGAGACTTGACGTTCTGCCCGGCATCACCGGCTTGTGGCAGGTAAGCGCTCGCCGTGACCCTTCTTTCGCGCGCAATGTCCTGCTTGACCTTGAATACATCAACAACTGGAACCTTGCGCTAGATTCAAAGATTCTGGTCAAAACTGTTCAGGAAGTGCTGCGGGGCTCAGGAAGATAACTGTTTGCCGCCTTCCACCACTGTGCCGCCACGGTTGCGCCGCACAGCCTGAACAACCACTGTGCCTGCAAGCAAAACGGTTAACAGAAGAATCAGCCCTAAAGAGATGGCGCAATAAACGCACCACACGCCCAGCACGTCCTTTTCAATGTGAGCCAGGTAAAGGGAAAAAGCCAGCCCAGGTATGGCTGCGGCCAGCATCAGGCGATATTTTTTCCTGAAAGCCAGAAAGGCCAGCAAAATGTATCCTGCAATACCGATGTCCGCCACCGGTATTCCGCCCATCACCGCATACGGACTGTGGTTAACCACGCCGCAATCCCACTTTTCGTTGATGTCGCAAGGCGCCAGTCCCTGCCGGTAATGTTCGCGCAGTGCCAATCCGGAATCCACTGCGCCAATCAGCGCCAGGAATAGCAGGATGTATCTCATAGTGCTCCAATCAGATTGTTGTGGTGTTTTCAACTATTTTAGAGGGTCATGTTCGCGCGGTAATATGACGGCAAAGTGCCCGCCTCTTCGTTTCGAGCCATGCCGTATCGCATTACGGAGTTACATCCTCAATTGCGGACGCCGCTTGTGCCATTCGGTTTCTTTTTCATAAGCACGGGCCAGCGACATGATTACCCCTTCTGCTCCTGGAGCACCAATAATTTGAAGTCCAATCGGCAGGCCTGAAGCAGAAAATCCGCAGGGCAGCGATATGGCAGGCAATCCGAATACGTTCCATGGCCGCGTGTTCCGCAACATCACCAACTCCCTCATGCGCAATTCGTCCGGCTTTTGCTCCAGCTCAGCCAGGCTCGGCGGCAACACTGGGGAAGTAGGAGTAAGCAGCAGGTCCGCTTCTTCAAAAATGTGCAGCACTTCACGCCGCTGCCATAACAGCTCACGATATTTTTCGATATAGGCAGGGGCAGAAACGTCTGCTCCGCTGCGGATGCGCCGCAGAGTCTCCGGATGATATTCCCGTTCGTGAGCTTCGAGATATTTCTGGTGATACACAAATGGTTCACAGCGCACCACCGTACGATCGGATTCTGTTGCAATGCTGACGTCGCGCACCCCGGCTGTAAGGCCACTCAGCATGACTACCGCTGCATTCACCGCCCTTTCGATTTCCTGGTCCACATCCTTCCAGAACTCGCGCGGAGTGGCCAGCCTCAAACCGGAAACCGGCTCAGCGAGAGCTGAAGGATAGAAAACCGGCGGATACTTTTGGCAATAGACATCATGCGCATCGTAGTGCGCGATGGCCTGCAAGACCAAAGCCGCATCAGAAATGGTTCGGGTCATCGGTCCAACATGGTCGAGAGACCAGGATAACGGGATGATGCCGCGCGTGCTGACCAGTCCATAACTCGGCTTGAGTCCCACAATTCCGCAATAGGCTGCAGGCAGGCGAATGGAGCCGGCCGTGTCCGTGCCAATGGCGCCATAACACAGGCTGGCAGCAACGGCCGCAGCAGAACCTGAAGATGAGCCTCCGGTGATGTGAGCCGTGTTCCAAGGATTGCGTGCTGCTCCGTAGTGGCTGATTACGCCGCTGCCGCCGTATGCGAACTCATGAAGATTCAGCTTGCCCAGAAGGACCGCACCTGCCAGGCGCAGCCTCCGCACAACTTCGGCATCTTCTGACGGTATGTGACGCTGCAGGACAGCGCTTGCCGCGGTTGTCCGTACTCCTGCCGTCTCAGCCAGGTCTTTCACAGCAAGAGGGATGCCGTGCAGCGGGCCTTTCCATTCTCCACGGCCGATTTCAGCCTCAGCCTGGCGAGCTTCTTGCATGGCCGATTCCGCTGTCACAGTGATAAAAGCTTTCAACTGTGGATCAAACTTTTCAATGCGAGCAAGACAGGCCTGCGTCAGTTCGACAGGAGAAACTTCACGGGTCTGCACAGCCTGGCTGGCTTGGCTCAGGTCAAGTAATGCCAGTTGCTGACTTGCGGATGAAGGCATGGTAAGGTCGAGAATATCACTGCCGGAGGCTGGTAAGACGCGAGTTTTGCATTTGCGGTGTCCGGAGCTTCATGGTTTATTCTTCCACGGTATTCAAACTGGATTTGGGGAACATTCATTAGCCACTGCTGGAACGGTTGTAAAAGTTAGAGCGCGAACCAGGCGATTGGGCTTGGTTCTCTTGCTTCTGGTACTGCTTGGGGCAATCGGGCTGCTCAGTTTTTATCTTCATCCGGAGTTCTTCGTCGGCAAGCTGCAGCAGTTCAGGGTTTGGAGAATAGGGCTGCAGCAGGAGTATGTAGTTTTGAACGGCCAGAAAATCCATTACCTGGTCGGCGGAGCCGGCAAGCCGCTGGTTCTGGTGCATGGACTGGGAGGCCGCAGTGAAGACTGGATCGCGTTGATCCCTCAGCTCGTGAATCATGGCTATAGGGTTTACGCACCTGACCTGCTCGGCTACGGTCAATCAGCCCGGCCTGATGTTGATTATTCCATCTCGCTCGAAGAAAACATCGTCAGGCTGTTTCTTGACAGCCAAAATCTCAAGCAGCCTGATATGGCCGGCTGGTCCATGGGCGGCTGGATCACTTTGAAGTTTGCCGCCGATCGGCCGGAGCGCGTCCACAAGCTCATTCTGCTGGACAGCGCCGGAGTCAGTTTCGACGCCAGGAACGTGCCTCTGCTGCGGCCCAAGACAGAAGCTGATCTTGCCCGCATGATGAAGGTGCTCACACCACATCCGCCGAGCATTCCCAGCTTCTACGCTGCGGATTTATTGCGAGGCTTTGCCCGCGAGGACTGGATCATTGATCGCGCCTTGAAATCCATGTACACCGGCAAGGATTTGATGGATGGCCGCCTGAACGCAATCAAAGCGCCGGTTTTGCTGGTGTGGGGCAAGCAGGATGTGCTGACGCCGCCCTCGATGGGAGAGCAAATGCGCAGCGGCATCCCGCATTCTGAGCTGAAGGTGTTTGATGGCTGCGGCCATCTGGCACCGGTGGAATGCAGCGGTGAAGTGGGTGAGGCGATGGTTGACTTTCTAAAATGAGGGAACGCGTCAGGCCAGCGGAACACTTTCCATCGGGAGATGGTCACAAAAAGCAATTGGGCAGGTACATGTACCAAGGTCACGTCCAGGTCTTAAGTTGGAGCGGAATTCACTGTCTGAATCAATTGGGATTCGCGCTATGATAGCTCCTGAAAATGGCCGAACAACTCAATCTTAACGTGATCTTGCCTACGCGCGGGGAACTGAAGATCCTGAATGTGCTGTGGGAACTTGGCCAGGCAACTGTCGAAGAAGTAATCAAGCATCCCAGCTTCCCCACGCCGCCGAATTACAAAACCACTCAAACCCTCCTGCGCATCATGGAAGAAAAAGGGCTGGCGCGTCACACTACACGCGGCCGCGTATTTATTTTTGCGCCTTGTGTTACGCGCGAGCAGGTGACCAGGCTGTCAGTCCAGAATCTCTTGGACCAGACCTTTGCCGGCTCGTTAACGGACATGATGGTTGGGGTGATTGAGACAGGAACAGTGAAGGAGTCTGAGTTAGAAGAATTGGAAGCCTTGATTCGCAACTACCGGACTCAGCGGGCCAGCGCCTCAAAGTAATCGGCGACAGACAAGGTGGTGGTAACCAGGGAGAGGGACTTTGCATTCCGGGTTTATTAGAAAAACTAATATTTTTTTAATCATTTTGCGTATATCAACGCTCCAGATTGTCGGCACTGCACTAAGGTTTGTACCTAGGGTTCTCTAGGGTATTGACCTTGGCGCTAAACTCGGCGGGCAGTCATCAATGCACCAATTAGTTTTGGTGCGCTTTCGGACGGGTGCGGGCTCGCTAGAACGCACTCGTTATTTCGGGCCGGGGTAGTCGCCGGCAAATGGAACCGGCTGCTCCCAGTTCGACGGAAAGGGCACTATGCACGCAGAGCGCTATCTGTACGCTATCAGCGTCTTCCTCACGTTCTCAATAAGAGTCGCAGTTGTCTGGTTGCTCTGTTTCATCTTTTCTCAGATTCTCCGCAGACCTCATCACCGTTTCACGCTTTGGCTGTTTTTTTCCATTGGCTCGGGCGCTTATTGGTTACAGTCAATCGCATCCATCGTTTTCCGCTCTGGTAGCTCCTCCCACACGACCTCACATGCAATTCCACTGAGCCATATTGCGGTCTCGTCAAGCTGGGAACCTGTTTTTGCGGCAATAAGTTGGATGCTGATGGGCGCTTACCTGGCGGGCTTTTGGGGACTGTGTGCCAGCCGCGCCTGGAACCGCTATCGTATGAGAAAACTTTTGGAGTATGGCGCCAAGCCTTTACCCGAATTCGCCTCCGTCCTGGACAGCTTATGCAGGGAGATGGGTGTAAAGCGTTGTGAGCTGCTCGTGATGCCAGGCATTGCTTCACCCGCCACTGTTTACTGGTTGAGCCCGCGGATTCTCTTGCCCGAGGTCTGCCATCGTGCCGACCGCATGAATGAGTTTGTCCACATCATGCGGCATGAACTGGTCCATATTGTTCGTCGTGATTATCTGCTTTCCAGCGTTATGGATATTGTATGCACATTGTTGTTCTTTCATCCTGCAGTCTGGTCAGCTCGGAAAAAGATGCGGGTCGAGCGGGAGCTGGCTTGTGATCGGGCTGTAGTGGAGGCGTGTCCGGACCATCGGGCGGACTACGCAGCCAGTTTGGCGCAATTCGTCCGATTGAGCTTTATGGCCAAGAGCCCATCACATCACGTTCCGTTCGCCGCTCCTTCATCGCTTCTGGGCAAGCGCATTCGGACCATCCTCTTTGATGCCGATGTTGCGCCGGGCTGGAACCGCTTATGTTCTGCCGGACTGGTTGCGACCACGCTGATGACCATAGTTCTCTTCACCCCTCAGGTGTCGCTGTCGTTTGATCTCACCCGAAGCATTGCGCCGGCGGAGCTTGCATCCACCAGCATGATGCCCGCCTTCCGGATGAAACGTCATGTCAGATTTACCAACTCCGGCATGCCGCAGAGTGATCCTGATGCTGGACCCGTCCTGAATGGCCGCTAGTTGCGCATAGTAGGGGTTTTTAACGGAGATGGGCGCGGGTTGAGGTAGCCAGCGCCCGGACTACTTCTACATTACGATCTCAGTGTCCTGCCACGTAGGTGTAATGCTCGCCTGAGAAAAGCACCGCAATCCTAAATGGATCTGGAACTTGCTGGACGTGAGGAATTGTCACGTTGAATCTGTCAGTCCGTCCCGGTTCGAGATCCGCAATCTTGGTGGTCGCGCTTCCAATGTCCCACGCCGGTAACCAGCCAACCAGATTCCTCCCACCACGAAGCCACTGATTGCGGATTTTTTCCGGATAGGGGCGGGCAGCAAACGTCAATGTCAGGCCGGTGATGCGGAACTGGTTGGGATTGCCCACCTCGCCGCTTAACACCAAACCATCAGCGGTATATTGCACTTTGTCGAACTGGATTGAATAGCCATCATGAAAGAACTGGATAGCATTTACCACGGGCGCTACGTAATCGTCGCTGTCATAGTCGTAGTGGATGAAGCGGCCAAAAAGAATATCGTCTTTCATGCTGGTAAGGGCCCGGGTATGGCGCCACGCAATCACCCCCAGTGACGTTACGCAAACAACCAAAGCAACGGCAACAATTGCGAGCGCAATTGAGAGTTGATGAACCCGGCGCTCCAGCAAATCGACATCTCCTCCCTGGCCCTGCAAGGCCGTGGCAAAATCCTCGTGCATACTAAACTCCCTGTGCATAGCCTGAAGCATGGTTTTGACGCCCAAATTCTGAGTTCTTGCCTGAATTCGCCCCGCCGCAAAGCTCCTTAACCGATTAAGAATAACTTATGTTTCAAACGGGCCCCTAGTAGCTCGTCTGGTACCAGTCTGGATTTTCTTAAGTTTAGCCCGAACTGCTGTTGCACCACAGTTTTCGATTAATTTTTCAATAACATGAATGGCCTGACACCCCACTGGCAGCACCGAAGCATCTCGTGCTCACCGGCGGGAATTTGTACCCAGATTACTTCTTGTCTGATGAGCCATCATTCAGTTCTTCACGAAGCTGTGCGCGATCCTTGCGGATCTCTTCCATTCGCTGCGCCAACAGCTTTTCCCGCCCTTCACTCGTGGGATGGAAATACTGGCGGCCACGCAGATTGTCAGGCATGCATTCCATATCGGCGACTTTGGATTCAAGATCGTGAGCGTATTGATAGCCTTTGCCGTACCCGGCCTGCTTCATGAATTTGGTCACGGCGTTGCGGATGTGCAGCGGCACCGGCTCGGCAGAGGTCTTCTCCACGTCTTCCAGCACTTCGCCGTATGCCACGTAAAGCGCGTTGGACTTAGGCGCGAGCGCGAGGTAGGCAACGGCCTGCGCCAGGGCCAGCGCCCCTTCCGGCATGCCCAAATAATCGATGGCTTCTTTGGCGGAAAGACAAAGGCCAAGCGCTTCCGGAGCTGCCAATCCAATGTCCTCAGATGCCATGCGAACCATGCGGCGAGCGACGTAAAGTGGATCTTCGCCTGATTCCAGCATTCTTCCCAGCCAGTACAGCGAAGCATCCACATCACTGTTGCGGACGGATTTGTGAAGGGCGGAAATCAGGTTGTAATGTTCTTCGCCGGACTTGTCGTAGAGCAGAATGCGCTTCTGCAGAGTGTCTTTGACGATCTGTTCCGTGATCTCTCCGCCTTCACCAGCCGTTCCCGCTGCCACTTCCAGAATGTTGTAGGCCACGCGAGCATCGCCACTGGAATATGAGGCAATCTGCTGCAGGACCTTCTCACTCGCATCTAGATGGAGGCTCGCAAGTCCGCGCTCGCTGTCGGCGAGAGCTCGATGGAGAAGCGCGATGATCTGCTCCTCAGTAAGTTGCTTCAGAATATAGACGCGAGTACGTGAGAGCAGGGCGCCGTTGATTTCAAACGACGGATTTTCCGTGGTCGCTCCAATCAGCCGTATATTCCCGCGCTCCACGTGAGGAAGAAAAGCGTCCTGCTGGGCGCGGTTGAAGCGGTGAATTTCATCGATGAAGAGGATCGTGCGGGTACCGTAAGCACGCGCCTTCTCTGCATCGGCCATGACCTGTTTGATTTCCTTGATTCCAGACAGCACGGCTGAAAACTCGATGAACTCCGCCTTAGTCATGTGAGCGATGATCTGCGCCAGCGTTGTTTTTCCCGAGCCCGGCGGGCCCCAGAATATGAGGGACCCGGGATCATCGCGCTCAATCTGCAGGCGCAAAGGCTTCCCGGGGCCGAGAATATGCTCCTGACCCACAAACTCATCGAGCGTGCGGGGTCGCATTCGCTCGGCCAGCGGACGCCCGCCTTTGGCTTGGGGAGAGTCCGGAACCGGAGCAAATAAACTCATAAGAATCGGGTGAGCGGGTGATCCGGTGATCGGGTGATCTGAATACGGGTTGCACGAGGCATGCGTGCAATAGGTTGTAGCATGCGGAGTACCAACCTGTCCC
>DATFDA010000229.1:0-8493 GCA_035252525.1 Candidatus Angelobacter sp.
CGCATAAAGGTTTTGCAGACCTCTCCCTTACCACTTGGGTACCGCGCCCTGTATCGCTGACGGCCTCAACCCTCTTACTTTAGAGCATTAACCCCCGCCTTGAGCGAGGGAAGATAAAGGAGGCTAATGGAGCGGGAGACGTGATTTGAACCCGCGACTTCGACCTTGGCAAGGTCGCACTCTACCACTGAGTTACTCCCGCCCGAGAGGCTAAACAGGATTATATCCTGCTGAAAAATCAGGGTCAATTGCGGCTGGAACACCAATGTAACATTCGTTTCCTCTGGTTGGCTATGGTCCTTCTTATGAAGAGCCATCGTTTTTGAAGGCGCGACTACGACTTGCAAAGGACCTTAAGTATTTTGAGGGGCTTACGCGGACTTGATTTCCGTCCAGATTCGGTCGCGTAGTTTCTGTGCCGCAGCAGGGAGAGTGCGCGGCCATTCGCCACGCCGGAAGATGTCATCCGGCGGGTAAAGGTTGGGATTGTTTCGCGTCGAAGGCGGAAGCAGATCGCGTGCTGCTCCGTTCGCGGTTGCGGTGCGGGTATAGTCGGCAATGGCGGCAGAAACTTTTGGGCGCAGCAGGTAGTCGAGGAACTGATGCGCCAGCCGGGTGCGGGAACTTTCGCGCAAGATCACGGCGCAGTCGCAGTAAAAAGGGAAGCCTTCCGCCGGATAGACGAATGAGAGATGCGGGGCTTCGTCGATTGCCTGCTGGGCGGTGGTGGACCAGAGCTGCGCCGCCAGCACATCCCCGGAGACCAATTGATCTCGCACTTCTGCATTCAGATATGCCCGCAGCAACGGCTTCTGCGCGATGGCTGCCTGCTCAGCCCGGCGCAATTCAGCAGGATCAGTGCTGCTGAACGGCAGACGAAGTTTTTTGAGGCATGCGCCCAGCATGTCTTCAGGATCGTCCAGCATGGTCAGTCGATGTTTCAGGCGAACGTCCCAAAGATCAGCCCATGCCCCAAGTGGAGGCTGGAGATGGCGGTTATAGACGAGGCCCGTGGCAAACCACATATATGGCATGGACCACTCCAGTTTGGGGTCCCACTCCGGCGCGCGGAAACGCGCATCAAGATTAGTGAGGCCGGGCAGCCATTCATGGCGGAGCGGTTGTACCAGTCCGTACTCACGCATGGGTTGAACGCGGTTGTAGGTAGGGAAAACCACATCCCAGCCAGAGTTGCCAGTAAGCACCTTGGCCAGCATTTCCTCATTGCTTTCATAAGTCGCATAGCGGACGCGCACGCCAAATTCGTTTTCGAAGTTGGAAATGGTGTCCGGAGCGACGTAGGCTGACCAGTTATAGACGTTGAGCCGCGGGCGCTTGTCACGTATGCATCCGGCAAGAGTTGCCATGGCGCCGCCCAGAAGGAAGGTGCGCCGGTTCATGCTGCACGCATCCTTTCAAAAATCAGGATCACAGCACCGAACACAACTGTGACGAGCGCGGAGATTGCATTGATCACCGGGCTGGCGCCGCGACGGGCCATGGCGTAAATCACCATGGGCAAAGTTTGAGAATCCACGCCGGCCACCATGCTGGTGATGACGTAATCGTCAAACGATACGGTGAGCGCCAGCAGTGCCGCCGCGATAATTCCGGGCGCAAGCGCCGGCAGCATCACGTAAAAGAAGGCCTGAAATTCCGTGGCGCCCAGGTCCATGGCGGCTTCTTCCAGGCCCGGGGCGATGGTGCGCAGCCGCGCCGAGATGACGATCACCACGTAGGCAAGCGAAAATGCGATGTGAGCCAGCACCACCGTATAGAGTCCCAGATGCCAGTGAAACCAGCGGAAGGTCCATTGAAACAGGGCCAGAAGAGAAACGCCGGTCACGATTTCAGGCGTCACCAGCGAGAGATATAGCGTCCCAGTCAGCAGACGGGAGTTGCGCTTCCACAATCCATACGCGCAAAGCGTTCCCAGGATGGTTGAAACCGCGGTTGCAATAAGCGCGATGACGATGCTGTTCCAAAGGGCTTCTACGAGTTGTGGATCACTGAAGATGGCTCGATACCAGGTGAGCGAAAAATGACCCCAAACGGTAAATCGCGAAGAGTTGAAGCTGAAAATCGCGAGCGTGAGCAAAGGCAAATGCAGAAAGGCAAAGAATGCCACAGCATAGAGAGCAAGCCAGCGCCTCATACCAGTTGCTCACTTTCGCGCCGCAGAAATCCCCAGAGCAGCAGGGTGACCAACAACATCAGGGTGATGGACACGGCTGAGCCGAACGGCCAATCGCGGGCGCTGGTGAACTGGTTCTGCACCAGGTTGCCGACAAGCACGGTGCGTCCTCCGCCAAGCAAGTCAGGAGTGAGATAGGCCCCAAGGCAGGGAATAAATACCAGAACTGCGCCGGCAATGATGCCCGGTCGCGACAGTGGAACGATCACGCGAAGAACGGTTACCAGAGGTCGTGCGCCAAGATCGGCGGCCGCTTCAGGTAGTGATGGATCGAGCCGCTCGAGCGTGGCATAGATGGGCAGCACCATGAAGGGCAGATAGCCATACACCAGGCCAAGCAGCACCGCGCCGTCGTTATAGAGCAACGGCAGCGGATCATGAATCATGTGCATGGCCTGCAGCGCCGTGTTGATCAGCCCGGTGTCGCGCAGCAGGAACATCCAGGCGTAAGTGCGCACCAGAAAGCTGGTCCAGAAGGGCAGCATCACCAATTGAAGGTAGAGAGTCTTGTGTTTCGAAGCACGCGAGATGAAGAGCGCGGCGGGAAAAGCAAACAACAGGCAGAGCGCAGTCGCGACCAGCGCCATAACAAACGAGCGCAACAGGACCTCAAGGTACAGAGGATCAGCAAGGCGCCGGTAGCTTTCCAGGGTAACCGGATGCTCCACTCCGCCGTAAATGCCGCGCGTTAAAAAGCTGTACGCCATCACGATGGTGAAAGGCGCGGCAAAGAGGATGACCATCCACAACCAGCCGGGAAGCAGGAACCATGAGCGCAGTTTCACGGGAAGGTCATCTCATCAGAGGGATTCCAGCAAAGCTGGACCGTTTGCCCGGCTTGAAACACAGCGGAGCCGCGCGCTACCTGGGCCACGGCCTGCTGCCCGCTGGCAAGCCGGACCAGTACCTGCACGCGATCACCGAGGAAGACCGAGTCAGTGACCGTGGCGAAACATGAACGTGCTCCTGCGCCATCTGGAGTGGCCCCAATCCGCGTGGCTTCAGGACGTATGCCGACATCGCCGATCCAGTTCACCGCGCCCAGAAAGCCGGCAACAAAGCGGGTGCGCGGGCGAAGATAGACTTCTTCAGGCGGACCGAGCTGTTCGATGCCGCCTTCATTCATCACGGCCACGTAATCAGACATGGAGAGCGCCTCTTCCTGATCGTGCGTGACCAGCAGAAAAGTAATGCCAACACGCCTCTGCATGGCCTTGAGTTCCACGCGCATCTGCTTGCGCAGTTTGGGATCGAGCGCGGCCAGCGGCTCGTCGAGCAGGAGCACATCGGGTTCCAGCACCAGTGAACGCGCCAGAGCAACGCGCTGACGCTCGCCGCCGGAAAGCTGCGCTGGCCGCCGGTCCTCTTTACCCGCCAGGCCAACCAGCTTCAGGATTTCCTGAACGCGATTCTCCGCGGCGGTTGCTTTCCGGCGTTTAAGTCCGAATTCAATATTGCCGCGGGCCGAGAGGTGAGGAAAAAGAGCGTAATTCTGGAACACGGTGCTTACATTGCGCTCGTAAGGCTTGCGATGGATTACGTTCTCGCCTTTGAGCAGCACTTCGCCCGAGGAGGGCTGTTCAAATCCGGCGATCATCCGGAGCGTGGTCGTCTTGCCGCACCCCGACGGCCCTAAAAGGGAGAAAAAGCTTCCTTGCGGGATGGAGAACGATATGCCCGCAACGGCACGGTGGCCGGGAAAATCCTTAATGAGGTTGCGCACCTCGAGAATGGGCGTCATCGGCAGTTGAAGTAAGTTTCCAGAGTAACCGGCCCTTATTGTGACAAAAAATCTTGGTTGTGAGGCGAAAAATCAAAGCGACGGCTTAAACGGTATGGAAATTCCCGACAATCTCGCGAGAGTGCCACGCTTTAAAGATAGACCTGGGGCTAACTGCAAGGAATGACGATACTGGAGATAATCTCGGATCAGGCGACCAGGACGTGAGAATGCGCCTGGCACACTGCGGCATAGCCCTGTTCGTCATTGGCGGCGGTGAACGGAGATCGTGGATAGGCGCAGTGCAAATGGAAAGCACTAAGGTTCAACGACTCATTCCAGAGCGTTTCCAATTCCAGCGCTGCCTCTTTTTTGCCCTGCTCCCAGAGAACGGAAACCATCTCTCCGAAGACGGTGAGACCAGAGCCGTTGCTAAGCGCGTGTTTTCGCGCATCCGCCAGGAACCCTCCAACGGACCGTTGGAAAAGGTCGCGGTCTGGCCTGTCATTCACCATGAAGGTGGCCAGTGTGTCTGCGGCATCGTACATTACAAAGCGGCCATCCCGGGCATAGCTGCGAATGTTGATTCCAAACTCGCGCAATTCTTTTGTCAGCAGATCGCGATGAGCAGCGGCGGCGACGATTACCACCGCGTTGCCAAGATGCAAGCCGGACGTCACGATCCCGCAAAGGCGCTTTATCAACGCAGAATCGTCGTCGTAGATGTGTACGGAATGAACAGCAGCTCCGGACATATAACAATTAGGATGCCGCGCAGCGGGACGAAGATTCTATCGCGACCAGATGATCGTAACAGAAAATGCGCTGGCAGCGCCAAAACGGAATTATTTTAAGCGAGTCACTCGCCTGGCAGGGCTGCTGCCCATCTCGGCAGGTTGCGAGAGTGTTACCGCAACTGCATTGACGTCATCAACTTGAGATCAATAGTTGCGCTGTTCCTAACAACCGAGACCGCGTGGCTTTGCGCAAGCTTAATTCCTGTCTGCTACGATGATCTTCGAGGTGACCGCCATGGCTGAGACCAAAGTACGTGAGGCAGTGGTAATTGATGCGGTACGTACGCCTTTGGGACGGCGTGATGGCATGTTGAAGGAATGGCACCCCGTGGACCTGCTGGCACATGCGCTGGGAGGACTGGTGCAGCGCAACAAGCTTGATTCGCGCCTAGTTGACGATGTGATTGGCGGGTGCGTTATGCAGGTGGGCGAGCAGAGCGTGAACGTGACGCGCAACGCAGTGCTGGCGGCGGGTTTTCCTGAGTCAGTGCCTGCGACCACAGTTGACCGGCAATGCGGCTCCAGCCAGCAGGCCATCCATTTTGCCGCGCAGGGAGTGATGGCGGGCAGCTATGACGTGGTGATCGCCTGCGGCGTGGAGAGCATGACGCGTGTGCCGATGGGCTCTGCGGCGGCTTCAGGGCCGGGCAAACCATTTGGCCCGGCGATGATGCGCCGCTACAACAATGCTCATTTCAACCAGGGGATCAGTGCGGAGATGATGGCCGAGCGCTGGGAGCTGGACCGTGCCAGCCTGGACCAGTACAGTTTGGAGAGTCATCGCCGGGCCGGGCGCGCCACGGAACAAGGCTGGTTCTGCCGGGAAATTCTGCCCACACCGGTGCAGGCGGAAAGTAGCACCAAGATGATATCTCGCGATGAAGGAATTCGTCCTGACACCACGCTGGAGAAAATGGCGACCCTGAAAACAGTCTTCAAACCCGATGGCGTGATCACTGCGGCAAATTCATCGCAAATCACTGATGGCGCTGCGGCTGTGCTCATTATGGAACGTGGCAAAGCAGAAAGCCTTGGGTTCAGGCCGATGGCGCGCTTCGTCAGCTTTGCTCTTGCCGGAGAAGATCCCGTGCTGATGCTTTCCGCTCCCATTCCTGCAACCCGCCGTGTGCTGGAACGCGCGCACCTAAAGCTGGAGGAGATTGACCGCATTGAAATCAATGAAGCTTTTGCCAGCGTAGTGCTGGCCTGGCAGAAGGAAACAGGCGCGGACATGGCGCGAGTGAACGTGAATGGCGGCGCCATAGCGCTGGGACATCCTTTAGGAGCCAGCGGCGCTCGCCTGATGGCGACTCTGGTCCATGAAATGGAACGCTCCGGCAGCCGTTATGGATTGCAAACCATGTGCGAAGGCGGCGGCATGGCAAATGCAACCATCATTGAGCGGCTTGCCTGATGGCAAAGATGTTGAAGCTGAGCTCCCGGCCGGAATTAGCCGAGTAGCCTGCGGCCCACGCCTTCTGTGCCGTATTTTGATGCCTGACTCGGGCCAAGGTGACAATACAATAGTAGAGTCCGTCTAAAACTGACGGAGACTTATGTGGACGTTTTTGAGTCGCGGCGCGGAGACATCTCCTTTCAGCTTGTGCCATGAGCCCGCTCAAAAACGGTGGACCGGCGCTATATCGGTCTCCACCGCAGTTCATCTTGGCGTGCTGCTGGTTCTTTGCTGGCCGGCTCGCCCCAGCTTTGTAACGCCGAATCTGCTGGCCCAGGGTGAAGGCGGCAAGTCTGCCCCGGAAAGCGTTGCCTTGTACCTGCCGCAGGATATTGTCTCTGCCACTGCAACTCAGCCCAGGTTGCCACTACCGCTGGTTCACCAACAGCAAGCAAAAAAGAGTAGATTGCAAAAGAGACACAACGTCCTGGAGCAGAAAAAACCTGACAGCAGCGAAATTGGCTCACAGCTTGGCTCCAGTGCAGATGGCCCAGCCTACGGAGACGAGGTAAAACCCGCGCTGCCGGTTTCGTTTACTGATCCCGCCATTGCACACACAGAAGTTCCACCTGGGCTGCACGGCGACGTGATTGTTGAAATCACCATTGATGCAGAAGGAAACGTTTCAGAGACAAAGCTGCTCCAGGGTGTCGGGTATGGAATAGACGAGAGGGTAATCGCCGCGGCCCGTGCGTGGCACTTCCATCCCGCCACTCGAAATGGTGTGGCTGTCCTATCCAAGCAAGATTACCGGTTTCATTTCCCCAGCTAAGCGTCTGCATTGAACTTCAGCCGGCATCAAACCACCAGTACCCATTTGTACGCTCATGCCGGTTCCACTCTGGTCTTTTGTACTCGCGATTGTTGTTCTTGGCTGGCAGGCCTTTCTGCTGCTGATGGCCTTGTTTGCGCCGGTAATGCGCTACCACTTTGAGCGTTTTGAAGTTCCCGCCAATGATTCAGAGAGGTTTTTAAGAACCCTCGAAGCTTTGACGGACGCGCAAGTCAATCACCACAGCAGGCTGAAAGTGCTGACCAATGGTGAAGAGTTTTACAGCGCGGAGCTTCAGGCCATTCGCGAAGCCACAAAGAGCATTAATCTTGAGGCCTATATCTTTCAGCGCGGAAAGGTCTCCGGTAAGTTTCTTGCAGCACTGTCTGAGCGCGCCCGGGTAGGGGTAAAGGTAAATATTGTGCTGGACGCGATAGGAAGTTTTTCCACTTCCCGTTCTTATTGCGCTGAATTGCTTAAGTCCGGAGGCAAGGTCGAGTTTTATCATCCCTTCAATTGGCGCAGCGTGGCAAGTATCAACAACCGTACTCATCGTGAATTGCTGGTGGTGGACGGAAAGTGCGGATTTATCGGCGGCGCCGGGATGGGTGATCATTGGCTAATAGATAAGAAGAGGCGGCGGCGCTGGCGGGACACTGTAATTCAGGTGGAAGGGGACATTGTTTCCAACCTGCAAGCCACGTTCGCGGAGAACTGGCTGGAAACAACCGGTGAAGTCATCTTTGGCGATGAGTACTTTCCCGATCTAAAAGAAGCAGGAAAAGCAAAAGCAATGGTTATCAACAGCTCTCCGTCTGCCGGCGGGTCTACGCGAGCCCGCATTCTGTTCCAGGCACTTGTATCAGCCTCCCGGAGCAGCGTTCGCATCAACAGTCCTTACTTCTTGCCGGACTTCAGCATGTTGCGCGAGCTGATTAGAGCCGCCGGACGCGGGGTCAGCATTGAAATAATTGTGCCTGGCAAGAAAAGCGATCATGCGCTAACTCGAAGTTCCAGCCGCCGCCTCTACGGCAAGCTGCTGGAAGCGGGCGTACAGATTTATGAATATCAGCCGGGCATGATCCATGCAAAGGTGATGGTGGTAGACGGTTTATGGTCTGTAACAGGTTCCACGAACTTTGATAATCGCTCCTTCGGCATCAATGACGAGGTAAACCTCGCCGCCTGTGACCAGCAGTTAGCCTCTGATCTTATCCATGACTTTGTTGCAGATATCGCTGTAAGCCGGGAGGTTACCTTGCAAGACTGGAGAAGGCGCTCCGTGATGGAAAAACTACACGAAGCTGTGGGATGGGCCCTGCAACGCCAGCAGTAAGCCAGTTTCCTGTGCCCAGCCACTTAAATCGGCTGCGCAATCAAGTGCGACCTTAATCTTTCCTTTAATCTTTAACGCGGACTCACGACTCATTCTTAGATTAATCTCACGTATAGCTGCGAAATAGAGCTTTTTCATAAAGCACAGGTCTGCCGCCGAATGAAGTAAGCTCAGGCCGCCTTGAAACTTAAATCTCCTTAACAGCCCGAAGACGAGCA
>DATFDA010000230.1:0-16008 GCA_035252525.1 Candidatus Angelobacter sp.
AAATTTAAATGGGCCTGAGACCAAGAAGCGGTGACGGTTTCCTTGGCCACAAGCCCATTCGATCCTGAATCGGATCGGAGGTGATGTATTTATTCTAGGCCACTCCCTGACGAAGTCAAGGGATTCCAGCCTTTATTTTGCACTTAGAACCAGCGTATCGACCGCTTTTTGGAAGCGTAAATCCGACGGATTTACGCCGCTTGTTCGTGGTAGCAAAGAAATGCTCAATGTGAGCAGCGATAGATAGCCGAGAGGCTCTGTGGCAGCGTTTAGAGAGCTCCCCGCGCGGTTGACACTCTCACCAAGCGGATGATAATTTAAGGAGTTTGATGATCGCCCCCGATCCGCTCCCATTTACAACATCTTAAACGATTTAGAGAATGGAAATAGTCAAGCAAGTAGGCGAATTACTGCTTTCCTCCATCCCCACCATCATCTGTCTGCTGGTGGTGTGGGGAGCCTATCGTTTACTGGTCCACGGTAAACTCCAGAAAATTCTGGCGGAGCGGCACGCACGGACGGAAGGTGCGGTGCAACAGGCCCGGGCTGCCATTGCTTCGGCAGAAGCGCGTACGGCTGAATATGAGCAAAAGCTGCGTCAGGCGCGGGCCCAGGTTTACGCCAGCCAGGAAAGCTATCGCAATAAAGTAATGGAGAAGCGCGCCGCAGCACTGGAGCAGGCACGCCGACAGGCCGACGATATGGTAAAGAATGCCCGCGCGTCAGTGGAGCAGGAGATGACTGTGGCGAAAGCTGGTTTACAAAAGCAGGCTGAAGCGCTTGCCGATCAGATCATCCAGTCCATCCTGCGGCCGGCGGCTGCGGCCGGAGGGCAATAGCGTGAAGTCTCGCATACGGCTCATTCTCGCTGCTGCTCTGTTCTTCATCCTGGTGAGCGCCATTCCGGCAACTCCCATGCACGCTCAACAGCCCAAAGAGGGCGCGGGTGCGGCGCAGCCAGAACCGAAGGAACAGAATCCTGAAGCGCCCAGCAAAGCGGAAGGCGGCGCCGCAGACGAAGTCAAGAACTCTGCCGCAGTCCGCGGGCTGGCGCACCTTACCGGGCTCGACAACGAGAAAGCCTACTGGCTCAGCGTTGGTTTGAATTTCGGCGTTATGGCTTTGGTGATTGCCTGGCTGGTAAAGAAGAGTGTTCCCGGGATTCTCAAGTCGCGCAATGAAGCCATTCAGAAGAGTATTGAAGAAGCGCGCAGGACGAGCGAGGAAGCAAAACGCCGCCTGACGGAAGTGGAAAGCCGGCTCTCACGCCTGGATGCAGAGATCGACCAGATGCGCCGGGAAGCTGAAGAAAATGCCCGCGCTGAAGAACAACGCATTCAGGCTGAGGTGGAAGAAGAGCGCAGCCGGATTGTCTCCTCGGCAGAGCAGGAGATCACTGCCGCTTCCGGCGCTGCCAGACGTGAACTCAAGGCCTATGCGGCGGAATTGGCTGTGGACCTGGCCAGGAAAAAAATCAGAGTGGAACGGGACACAGACCAGATGCTGGTGCGCGAGTTTACCAGCCAACTGGGAAAGGACGGAAACTAAGTGGCCGCCATTGCTGGCCGGTATGCCCGTGCCTTCGCTGAAGTCGCCGCCGAGCACAAGATGGATGCGGAGAGGACCATCCTGGAGCTCGACCAATTGAGCGCTATGGTCCAGGAAAGTCACGAACTGCACAACGTCTTCCTGAATCCCTCCGTGCCGCACGAACAAAAGATCAAGCTGCTGGATGCCATCATCAAAAAGATGAATGGAAACGCGATGTTGAGGAACTTTATGGCGGTGCTGATTGATCACCGCCGCATCAGCCAGATCAGCGAGATAGCGCGCGAGTTCCGCGAACAGATGGATGAGCGCATGGGCATTGCCGAGGCGCAGGTAAACTCAGCCCGCGAACTCAGCGCGAGCGAGAAGAAGGCGCTGGAGTCGCAACTGGCCGGCGTGACGGGCAAGCAGATTCGCGCAAGCTATGCTGAAGACCCGGCCCTTCTTGGCGGAGCGGTGGTCCGTATCGGCAGCACCATCTACGATGGATCAGTGCTGGGGCAGTTACAAAAAATGAAGCAGCAGATTACCGGCACATAGAAATTGGAAACTGAGCAAGGTGGTAATTGGGTACAGGAATTTGGTGATTGAGTAATCTGGTAATTGGGTAATTTGAAGAACTTTCAGCAGCGAACCCACAATTACCAAATCACTCAATTACCAAATTAGCAATAATGCGCAGGTCCCGAAAAAAGGTTGATACATGGCTCAAATCAAGGCAGACGAAATCACAAAACTTATCCGTGAACAGATTGAGCACTACGAGTCCAAGGTGACCGTGGATGAAGTGGGCACAATTATCTCTCTGGGAGACGGAATTGCCCGCGTGCACGGCCTGGACAAAGTCATGGCTGGAGAGCTGCTTGACTTCGGGCACGGCGTGGCCGGCATTGCCATGAACCTGGAAGAAGACCAGGTTGGCGTGGTGCTGCTGGGCGACTACACCGAGATCAAAGAAGGGGACAATGTAAAACGGACCGACCGCATCATGTCTGTTCCCACGGGTGAAGCGCTGGTGGGCCGGGTAGTCAACGCTCTGGGGCAGCCCATTGATGACAAGGGCCCGATTACCGCCACAAAGTACATTCCGGTGGAGCGCATTGCTCCGGGCGTGATTGACCGCCAGCCAGTGCGCGAGCCGATGGCCACGGGCATCAAGGCCATTGATTCCATGATTCCCATCGGCCGCGGACAGCGCGAGCTGATCATTGGCGACCGCCAGACAGGCAAGACTGCGGTGGCGCTGGACACCATCATCAACAGCAAGGGCAACAATCTGATTTGCATTTACTGTGCAATCGGCCAGAAGCGCTCTTCCATCGCACAGGTTGTGCAGAAGCTTCAGGACTACGGCGCCATGGATTACACCATTGTGCTAGCGGCCTCCGCGTCTGAACCTGCTCCCATGCTTTATCTTGCGCCCTACGCAGCCTGTGCCATGGGCGAGTACTTCCGTGACAATGGCAAGCACGCGCTGGTGATCTACGATGATCTTTCCAAGCACGCTGCCGCGTATCGCGAGATTTCGCTCCTATTGCGGCGTCCGCCAGGGCGTGAAGCCTATCCCGGCGATGTTTTCTATCTCCATTCCCGTTTGCTTGAACGCGCGGCCAAGATGTCAGACAAATTAGGCGGTGGGTCTCTCACGGCTTTGCCGGTCATCGAAACTCAGGCCAATGACGTATCGGCTTATATTCCCACGAACGTCATCTCCATTACTGACGGCCAGATCTTTCTTGAAACGGACCTGTTCAACTCCGGTATTCGTCCCGCAGTGAACGTGGGTATCTCGGTGAGCCGCGTGGGCGGTTCCGCGCAAATTAAAGCCATGCGCCAGGTTGCCGGTACGCTGAAGCTGGAGCTGGCACAGTATCGCGAACTGGCTGCCTTCGCCCAGTTTGGTTCCGACCTGGACAAGGCGACGCAGAACCAGCTCAATCGCGGCAGCCGCCTGGTGGAAATTCTCAAACAGGACCAGTACCAACCTTTGCCCTTTGACAAGCAGATCCTGATCATCTTCGCCGGAACCAACGGCTTCCTTGACGATATGCCGGTGGAAAAAATCCGCGACTTCGAGGCCCAGCTTTACAAGTTCGTGGATACTTCCTATCCAAAGCTTGGACCCACGATCATGGAGAAGAAGACCATTGACGACGCTCTGAAGGCTGAGATCCAGAAGGCGCTCAAGGAATTTAAAGAGCGCTTTGTCAGCCAGACACAGCTCGCCGGAGCAAAGGCGTAAGCAGGTCCCATGGCAAACCTTCTCGATATTCGGCGGCGCATCCGCAGCGTGAAGAACACGCGGCAGATCACCAAGGCCATGCAGATGGTTTCAGCGGCCAAGCTGCGCCGCGCCCAGGAGCGGGCGCTGGCGGCAAGGCCGTACGCGCAGATGCTTACCAATGTGCTGAAGTCGCTGGTTTCACGCGCTGAAATCTATGATCCGATCACCGGCGAGCCACGGCATCCTCTGCTGGTGCGGCGTCCGGAGAAGACCACGCTTTTGATTGTGGTCTCAGGCGAAAAAGGGCTTGCCGGTGCCTTTAACTCCAACATCCTGAAAGCTGCCCTGCGCTTTTTGGCGGAGAAGAAGGACAAGAACATTGATCTGATCACGGTTGGGCGCAAAGCGCGTGATTTCTTCCGCCGGCGGTTTCCCGTTGCCGAAGGTACGGAGCGCAAAGAGCCAATCCAGATCTCAGCCGAATATGTTGGTTTGATCAATCGCACTCAGTTTGCGAGCGCGAAAGAAATCTCTGAGAAGGTCTGCCAGCTTTACGCTGAGGCCGCAGTGGATTCGGTCTATATCGTCTACAACGAATTCAAGTCAGTGATTGCGCAGCGGCTGGTAGTGGATGAGCTTTTGCCGGTAAGCCGGATTGGCGAACAGGTGCATGAAATGGCCGAGGGCGTGAGCGAAGAAGAACGGAAACGCCGCATTGAAGCTGCATTGCATGCCGGAGCAAGCGTTCGCGCTGCCGACACTTCAGCCATGGACCAGAAGGCCGCCGGGTTTGCCACCCAGCCGGTTGACTACATTTATGAAGACCCGCCCGAGCGCCTGTTCAGCAACCTGCTGCCGCGTTACATTTCAGTGCAGATCTTCCGCGCCATGCTGGAATCAGAGGCGGCTGAACACGCGGCCCGCATGACGGCCATGGATTCAGCTACGAACAACGCGTCAGACATGATTGACGGCCTAACCCTGCAAATGAATCGCGTGCGCCAGGCCAAAATCACAAAAGAGATTATCGAGATCGTCAGCGGCGCTGCGGCTGCCGGATAAAAAGTAGCGCCCCGGCCGAGAATTGGCGGGCTGAGTTGCAGCAAAGTTGAGGACGATCAAGCGGCAAAGCGGCAAGCGCAAAAAGCGGCTTCCCGCAAAGCAAAGAGGTAAAAGAAAAAGTTTATGGCACAAAACATTGGAAGAGTCGTGCAGATCTCCGGTCCCGCGGTGGACGTGCAGTTCAGTGAAGGACATCTCCCACCTATTTATGAGGCACTGCACGTAACCAGCGAAGGTTTCAAAGTCCCGTCTCCCATCAACGTGATTCTCGAGGTGCAGCAGCACCTGGGTGAAGGGCGCGTGCGCTGCGTCGCCATGCAGGCCACGGACGGCATGGTGCGCGGCATGAAGGTGATCGACCTGGGAGGCCCGATTTCCGTTCCGGTGGGCAAAGGGACGCTGGGCCGCGTGATCAATGTGATTGGCGAGCCCGTGGATAATCTTGGCCCGGTGCAGGCGGACAAGAAGCTCCCCATTCACCGTCCTGCGCCGTCTTTTGAAGAGCAATCCACTACGGCGGAGATGTTTGAAACCGGCGTGAAGGTGATTGATTTGATCCAGCCGTTTTTGAAGGGCGGCAAGATCGGATTGTTCGGCGGCGCCGGCGTCGGCAAGACCGTGGTGATCATGGAACTGATCAACAACGTAGCCAAGCAGCACGGCGGATACTCCGTGTTTGCCGGAGTGGGCGAGCGTACCCGCGAAGGCAACGACCTCTGGCTGGAAATGACTGAATCGGGCGTAATCAAGCCGGGTGATCCCAGCCACTCCAAGGCTGCTTTGATCTACGGCCAGATGACGGAACCGCCGGGAGCGCGCCTGCGTGTTGCACTGACGGGTCTCACGGTGGCTGAGTACTTCCGCGACGAGGAAGGCGCTGATACGCTGCTGTTCATCGATAACATCTTCCGCTTCACTCAGGCAGGATCAGAGGTTTCCGCTCTGCTGGGGCGCATGCCATCCGCTGTCGGCTACCAGCCCAACCTCGCGACTGAAATGGGTGAGCTGCAGGAGCGCATTACCTCCACCAAGAAGGGCTCCGTCACATCAGTGCAGGCGATTTACGTGCCGGCTGACGATCTTACCGATCCAGCTCCGGCCACAACCTTCGCTCACCTCGATGCGACCACTGTGCTTTCCCGTCCTTTGACGGAAATCGGGATTTATCCGGCGGTGGATCCGCTGGCCTCCACATCACGCATTCTGGATCCGCATATCGTGGGCCATGAGCACTATGAAGTCGCGCAGGGCGTGAAACGAATCCTGCAACGGTATAAGGACCTGCAGGACATCATTGCCATTCTGGGTATTGAAGAGCTGAGTGAAGATGACAGGCTGACGGTTACTCGCGCCCGCAAGGTGCAGAAATTCCTCTCGCAGCCCTTCTTCGTGGCCAAGCCCTTTACGGGAATGGACGGCCGCTTCGTCAAAATCGCTGATACAGTGCGCAGCTTCAAGGAGATCATCGAAGGCAAGCACGATGATATACCGGAGCAGGCGTTCTACATGAAGGGCGCGATTGAGGAAGTCCTGGATGCGGCCAAAAAGATGAAGACCGGTGCGGCTGCTTAATCCATGGCGGAAACAATCCAACTCGAAGTGGTCACGCCGGAACGGCAGGTGGTGGACGAACAGGCCGAGTATATCGAAATCCCGGCGCTCACCGGGTATATCGGTGTTTTACCGGGACATGCGCCGCTGATCGCGGAACTGGCGGTTGGCGAAATCAATTACAGGACCGGCTCCGCCGTAAAGCGGCTGGCAGTGGCGTGGGGCTTTGCGGAAGTGCTGGCGCATAAAGTCACCATTCTTGCTGAGACCGCTGAGCGTGCCGAAGAAATTGATGTTTCTCGCGCCGAGGCAGCCAAGCAGCGCGCCGAAGATGCGCTGCGTACCGCCGGAGTGGAAGGCAATCCGGAAGCCCAGGCAGCCCTGCAGCGAGCAGCCGCGCGGCTTGAGGTTGCCGGCAAGAAGTAGATCATCTTGCGCGATATTCCAGCCGTTGCTTCCAGCCGGAGCAACGGCTGTTCTTTCTACCGGAGTTTCTTCGGCAGCAGATAAGTAAATCCGGTAAAGAACTCCCAGCGCGTGCTGGTAGAGGTGAGGCCGCGGTTGAAGCCGATGTCGAGCACCAGTCGCGGCGTGACGGAGTACGTGGGGCCGGTAAGGAAACCCGCCGCATGGCCGTTGAGAAATGGCTGCGTGAAGTGCCAGAGTTCACCGGTCCACGCCAGTTTGCCCGCGATGGGATGAGCGACGGAGAGCGTCTGCCCAAACTGGGCACGCCGCACCGAATTGTCAATTTGCTCGTTGAAGATGTAGTTGGTATCAATGTGCCATTTGCGCACGTCTGTGCTCATCAGGAAAATGGCAGAGTTCCGGTTGGACCCGATGTCCAGGTCTGGCGCAGTGCCGTCATACACCGTCCGAAAGTAGCTGACCGCGAGGGTTGGCCGGCGCTCATTGCCCGAAAGCAGCACAGCCTGTGCTCCCAGTGAGAGCCCGCCGGCATCGCGCGAGTGCTGGTTCCCCAACTCCGAAAACACCGCCGGCTCGCTCTGGACGAGCAGTTCAACTCTCCTGGCGACGGTGAACTTTATGACTTCATTGATTGCGGTGCGATCGGCGAATTCGCCTGAGTGCTGCGCGCCCAGAATCCCTGTCTCAAACTGGAGATAACCTACAGGCGTCAAGGTGGCGGGCGTGGAGACAGTTGGCCGTCCGGGGTTGGCGGCAATCTCTTCCTGCTCTTGCGGCTGGGATTGCGCGTTGTCGTCTGCCTGCTGTGCAAAGCAGGTGAGAGAGGCCGCCAGCACAATGAAACCCGCTGAGCGGGCTATTGACCTGCGGACTGTCAGAAGCAGAGAGCTCATCGTGGAAGGACCGCACTGAGGCGGCACTAAGAAGTTATAACTGAGTTCCTCGTCTTCTATTCACTTTTTCCAGAAAGAAATTTTGTGTGGCGCAGCTTTGAAGCTGTTGCGGGTTCAGGCGGCATCAGAAATTCTCTCTCGCGTGCCACCCAGAACCATATCACGAAGAGACCGAGCGTTCTGTGCCGCGTATCCGGCCTGGTCGTTATCAAAATAAACGTAAACAGCTTTGAGCGATTTTGCCTGTTCTTCAATCCAGCGTGCCCATTCCTCCATGCGACTCTGGCTGTAATTGCCCTGGTATTTGCCGCTGGTGGGGCCATGAAGGCGGATGTAAGAAAAGTCCGCCGTGATCTCCAGCGGCGTATGGTATCCGGCCAGCTCATAAATGCAGAATGCCGCGTTGAACCTGCGCAAAATGCGGCAGACCTCCGGAGTCATCCAGCTCAGCTCGCGGAATTCAAAGGCATAGCGATGTTCTCGCGGCAGGATTTCCAGCAACCCAATCAGCCGTTCAGTATTCACCTTCCACTTAGGCGGGAGCTGGAAAAGAATGGGCCCAAGCTTCCGCTGCAGGTGCTCGGCCCTGGGCAGCAGATTTTCAATGGCATTCTCCGGATCTTTGAGCTTCTTGTTGTGTGTGATAAACCGGCTGGCCTTTACCGCGAAAACAAAGTTCCTGGGCGTGCTGTCCCGCCAGCATTCGAACGCCTCAATGGTGGGCAGGCGATAGAAACTATTGTTCAGCTCCAGCGTGTCGAAGTGCCGGATGTAATATTCGAGCATTTTGCTCGCCGGCGTTTTGGCTGGATAGAACGGGCCCACCCAGTGCCGGTAGTGAAAGCCGGAGGTGCCGATGCGGATGTCTGTTTCCATATCTCGAGCGTAGCGAGAGATCCCTATCCATTTTGGATGCTTTCAGGACATGAAACGGCTGGTCGATCACGTTCCTGAAGAGGATATCGATCCCTCACTTCGTTCGGGAGTAAACCAAAAACGCTGCGCTCGGAGTTGCAGAAAGATGACGCTAATTAAAGTCGGCCGAACCCACTCGCAGGACCGTCCTGGTTTTTCTGGTTCCGGTGAGCTTGGTTTCTTCTGAAGTCTGGTGGGCCCATGCGGCCCAAACTTTATTTGCGAAGGCAGTGATTGCGGTATAGTCGCCCAGGAAGTCTCCTTCAGCCTGGAACGAGTCTGCGTCAAGAGTGTAGTTGGAAAAGCTTTGCCCTGCGTCTGTAGAGCGCGCCAGGGTGACAGCAGCCCGCTGATTGTCCGGGCGGCGATCATAAAAGATCAGATTCACCGCGCCGTTCTGCGGGTCTACGGCCATCCACTGGAAGAACTGGTCAGCGCCGTTGTGGATGGGATCAGTATTCGCGCGGACGGGCGCGCTCCACGTGAGCCCATGGTCAGCGGACGAACTCACAAAAACATCCACATCACCATTGCTGTAATCACTCCACGAGACGTAAAGGTTCCCGCCTGTGTTGCTACTACCGGATCGTGCACCATTCGGCCGCGGATCAAGACCAATCTGAGGGAAGCCATTGGAGCGCGCGACGCCGGTAATCCCGAAGTAGCCGGGTCCGGCGGGAATGATGCGGCGTTCTTGGCTGAAGCTTGCGCCGCCATCGTGCGAGATGGCCATCATGATGCCGTCGCGTGCGTCCCAGATTACGTAGAGAGTTCCATCCGGGCCCACGATCCCGTGGAAGCCTTCCAGGGCGCCGTTATCATCGCGAGGCAGTCCGGACGCAGAGTTCAGCTTGATTGGCTTGGACCAGGTCTTGCCGCCGTCAGTAGAGCGTGCAAAAAGCAGGTCGCTGGCAGCGAGAGTGAACTGCGTCCATCCGACGTAGACGTTGCCCGCGTGCTTTCCGGAGAGATCGGTCACGATCCAGGGCTTGTCTTCAAATGGAATATCCGGCGTGGACTCGTGCGCTATGACAGTGGAAGCGTCGGGTTCCCAGGTTTTGCCGCCGTCCAATGAGCGCCGCACAAAGATGCCGTTGCGCGTGGCCCCGTGCGCCCAATAGTTGGTGGTACCCAGCTTGTCGAATGCGATGTAACAGAGCAGCGCGTGCCCGGCGGCATCATACGCAACGGAGACGTCGCCCGAGACTCGGTAGTCCTTTGGCGCCGTGCCGTCAGCGAGGGTCCAGTTCTGCCCACCGTTGGTGGAGTACGCGATGCTGGCATTCACCTGCCAGGCAACTACCAATTGCTGCGGGTCGCGCGGATTGACGGCAATGGCAGGCTCATTGAAGAAGCCGGGTTTGGGGGTAATGTCAGTCAGGTGTGGTTTGGGTGCAGCAGGCAGCGGCTGGGCCCAGAACGGAACAGCAAGAAAGAGGATGGCAAAGAATCGGATCAGCATGATCGCGCAACATTGTAAATGTTGACGCGCTGGTCAGTGGTGCCATGAGCATTCCCACCGCAGCCAGTGTTCAGGCCGACCCGTTTCGCTCAACTCCTGCTCAAAAAAGTCGGCTCACACAGCCTGCGCCAAGCTCTGAGTTTCCCTCTCAGTGAGCAGCAGTTCCGGCTGTTCTTTTCTGATTGCGAGATGGCCGCAGATGGACCTGCACCACGTGAATACGTCATTCATGCGGATTACATGGCGCATTCTCTGCATCCGCATTTTCTGTTCCTCGTAGGGCATTTTGAGCGCCTGGTGCAGCGCTGAGGCGAGGCCTTCAGCATCATAAGGATTCACCAGAAGCGCGCCGGAATGGAGTTCGGCGGCAGCGCCGGCAAACTCGCTGAGCACCAAAACACCGCGTTCATCATTGCGGGCCGCGCAAAATTCCTTAGCTACTAGGTTCATTCCGTCTTTTACAGGTGTCACCAGTGCGACATCGGCCGCGCCGTAGAGAGCGAGCAATTCTTGGCGCGAAACGTGGCGATGCAGATAGTTCACCGGAGACCAGCCGGGCCTGCCGAACTCGCCATTGATCTGGCTGACCAGTTTTTCCACTTCCGCCCTGCAGTCACGGTAGGCGGCGATCTGTTCGCGGCTGGGCACAATCAACTGGACCAGCGTCACGCGGCCGCGCAGTTCAGGTTTGTTTTCCAGCAGAGCGCGGAATGCGATGAGCCGCTGGGAAATGCCCTTGGTAAAGTCGAGGCGGTCCACGCCCAGAACCAGCCGCTGGTCGCCCATCTTGCGCCGAATCTCCTGCACACGAAGCTCAACTTGAGGATGGGCGGCATCGCTGGAGAGGGCCTGGAAATCAATACTGATGGGATAAGTGGCAATCTCAACATGGCACCCTTCTGCGGCCACCAAATATTTTTGCCCGACCCGCCGCACTCTGACCGCGCCCAGGCAGCGGCGCAGAGATCCGACAAAATTTCTGCGGTCGCGGTCTGTCTGGAAGCCGAGCCTATTGAACTGCAGCAAGCCGCGCAGCACCTCTTTGCGCCAGGGAAGCTTCTCAAACACATCTGCCGGTGGAAAGGGAATGTGATGAAAATAAGCCAGCATGGAGTGAATGCCGCGCGCGCGCAGGCAGTCAGCCAGCATCATGAGCTGATAGTCGTGCACCCAGACAAAATCATCGCGACGCGCGGTGCGCTCTACCGCGTCAGCGAACTTTTCATTCACGTCGCGGTAGACACTCCAGTGCATCGAGTTGAAGTTGCAGCGTGACTGCAAATCATGAAACAGGGGCCAGACAATTTCATTGCAGCAGCCGTTATAGAAGTGCGCCATCTCAGGCGGGGTAAGGAACACAGGTTCAAAAGACGAATCAGGCGAGCATTCGGAGCGCAAGGCGGAAGCGATCTCTGGCGCGTAATCGGCTCCGGGCCAGCCGATCCAGACGCCTCCCACAGATTTAAAGAGCGGAAGGAGAGCAGCCACCAGCCCGCCTGAACTGGGATTTACAATAACTCCCTTTGGCGTGCGCTCAATTGTGACCGGCAGGCGATTGGAGACGATGACCAGCCGATTGGGCGTGCTCATACATCACCTCCGCAGGCGTGGATCCAGTCATTTAGGAATTGAATCACCTCTCCCGGCGGCCGGAGCCACGCCTGTGCGGCGGTTGAGCGAAACGTCTCACGCACCAGGACCGAGAGCCCCCGGCCATTGATGGCATGAAAAGCATCCTCATCCGTCAAGTCGTCCCCCATGTAGGCAACAGGAACATCAGAGGGCGTTTCAGCAAGCACGGTGCGCACTGCATTGCCTTTGCTGGCAGCCTGGGCTTTCAACTCCATGCCGCCGTTAAATTCGTTGAGGAGCAAGTTGCCGTGGCAGGCCAGCGGACCCAGCAGCCGGTAGCATTGCATGCGAATTTCATCCACATGGCTGGCCTTCAATCCGCGCCAGTGGACAGCAATGGCTCCGGTCTTGATCTCGCACAGCTCTCCCAGCCCGCCTTCCTGAAGGATGTTCTCTGCCGTGGCAATGGCCCGTGACACTTCCGGCGAGAGAAAAGCGAGTTCGAAGCGGTTATTAGGATAGAGACGTTCGAGACCATGCGCGCCCCAGATCTCCGGCAGCGGGTTCAAGCCCAGCAGCGCCGGAATTTCCCGCGCCGCCCTGCCGCTGATCAGGACCAGCCGGGTACGGCAGGTACTGCTGATGCTGTCCAGGAGCTCAGGAATTGAGGGATAAGGCACGGCGCACTTGCGGTCGACAGTGAAGGGAGCGATGGTGCCGTCATAGTCGAGCAAGAGAAGCCGGTTGGCTGCCGCGTGTAACTGTTCAAAAAAAAGCGAAGTAGAAGAGGACTGAGTAGTGGCTGCTGCACACATTGAACCTGCTCCTGGTGATCGGGGTTTTTGACTGCCCGGGTGGCTGAAGGAGAATCAGGAACGCCCGCCCGGGCAGGAAGCTATCCACTTGTTGCATCCACTATGACGCCTGGACCCTGCTCCGGGAAATACAGTTAGGACTGTACGCGGCCACCAAAATCAGGGTATGCCCGCAAGCCTTTAAGAGATGATTTTCTTCCTGACCGCGTACAAAACGATCTCTGCCGAGCTGTGCAGATCAAGCTTTTGCATAATGCGCGTGCGGTGGGTTTCCACCGTGCTGGTGGAGAGGTCCAGAGTGACAGCAACTTCCTTGTTGGACTTGCCTTCAGCCAGGAGCTGAAAAATCTCTTTTTCGCGGTCGGTAAGCAGAGCGTATGAATCCTGCAATCCACGCTGCTGCAACTGGCGCATGTAGTCTTCGCGCAAGGTATCGGCGATGGTGGGACTGAAAAATGATTTTCCTTCCGCCACGGCCTCAACCGCGCGATAAAGATCAACATCGGCGCTGCCTTTCAGCAGATATCCTTTGGCTCCCGCGGCGAGGGTACGCATAAGGTAGCTTTCGTCAGAATGCATGCTCAGGATGATGACTGCAATCTGCGGATTGCGTTTAGCGATCTGCGCGGTGGCTTCAATCCCATTGAGGCTGGGCATGGCGATGTCCATGACAACCACATTCGGGCTGAGTTCGTCTGCCAGGCGCACTGCTTCGCGGCCATCGGCGGCTTCGCCCACCACTTCAAAGCCCGGACTCTGTTCCAATTGCAGACGCAGCCCCTTGCGCACAATCCCGTGATCGTCGGCAATCAGGATGCGGACCTTGTTCATGCCCGGACTCCGATTGGTATCTCCACGCGCAGGGTTGTGCCTTTGTTCTTTTCCGATGAAATCCGCAACGAGCCATCCAGGTCCTGCACGCGCTCCTGGATACCCAAAAGCCCGAGGCCGCTGCGCCGGGCGGAAGCGTCAAACCCGATTCCGTCATCCTGCACCACCAGTGCGATGCGGTTTTCTTCCGCGCACACAGAGACCAGAACGTTTTTCGCCCGGGCGTGGCGCGCGCAGTTAGTAAACGCCTCCTGGACGATGCGGTAGATTGACGTGCGTTGCGCATCACTCAACTCATCCAGCGCGCCCGTGACCTGCACGCTGGCGGGAACGCCGGTGCGGCGGGAAAACTCACGTCCCTGCCAGCTCAGCGCCGGCTCCAGACCCAGGTCGTCAAGCATTGACGGCCTCAGGCCCATGGCCAGATCGCGAATGACATTCATTGCTTTTTTGTTGAGTTGCTTTGCGTCTTCTATCCGCGCGGCAAATGCTTCAGGATCAGAGTTGCGCAGCTTTTGCAGATTGCTGATCTCAATGCCCAGAGCGGTCATGGTCTGGCCCACTTCGTCATGCAGTTCGCGCGACAAAGCCTTGCGCTCGCCCTCCTGCGCCTGCACCAGGCGGCGCGAAAGTTTGCGCAGGTTGCTTTGGGTTTCTTCAATCTGGCGGCGCTGCTGTTGCTGCTTTCTTTCGAGAGAAGCAACACGATGCGTGGTCAGCAGCGCGACCAGGGTGCCGAAGGCGAGAGCGAAGCCCATCATGCGATAAAGAAAGCTTTCCAGAACCCTGCGGCTCTCTTTTGTGCGTTGCCGTTCATGCTCCAGGTTGTCATGATTCAGCTTGGCCATCTCACGGGCCAGGTCCACCACTGCCTGGCGGCGGGGCAGCACGTTGTGGCGCAGAAAGTACCAGCTCTTTTCAGCTTTCTCCTGCGCGGTCCAGTCGAAGATGGGATCAAGAGAATCCCAGTAACTCTGGACCACGTTTTGCAGCCGCTCCAGCCGGGGACTGTCACTATCTGTGGTGGTGGTGGCGGCAAGCTGGTCCAGCCGTTTTTGCAGCGAAGAACGTATCTCCAGAAGTTGCTGCCGGTGCAAAGGAGCATTTTGCGGCGAAGGATCGAGCAGGTAGTCGCGCACGAGAATGTCCGCCAGGTACATGTCTGTGGCGATATCACGACGGAAGCTTTCGGCCTGCAGGTATGCTTCCTGCGTGGACTCCATCTCACTGTAAATGGCCTGAGCACGGCGAATCGCGCCAATACTAAGGATTGCGATGAGGGCAATGAGAGTTCCGAATCCGAGAGCCAGAACAAAATAAGAGCGGGAAAGAATGGCCTGCCGGTCCCAGTGCAGAGGTTTGAACGTTGACAGCAGGCGGTTCACGGTGACGTTCATCCGCTGCTTCAATGCAGGTGTTGCCATGATCCTATTGTCCTACATACGTTCGCAGCAGCAAAGCTGGGGAGGAATTGCCGCGCGTAAGATGAAGAGAAACTGCCGCGCCCAAATCTCAAGTTTGTGAGAGTGGGATATTTGGCGCATAGAAAAAAGCCCGGCCGGGAGAGGAGCTCTCATGAGTAAGCCCTCTCCGCGAAAAATGGGCCGAGCGCAGCCAACAGTGGTAAAACTAATTTTCTGAAACAGGTCCATTAACGGACCGCGTCCGAGCGGCTACGGGCGCAGTGTCAGGCGGCTTTTGCAACTCGCGGGTTTCGAGAGCCAGGAAATCAATGATCTTCTGCACGTCCTCAGGGCCCAGACGCGTATTCGGCATCTGAACGCCTTTGTATTTTTTGAAGAGATACATGGCCACAGGATCTTTTGCCGCCAGCACCTCGTCCGGCTTTTGGATAAATCTTGCCAGCCAGGCGTGATCGCGCACGTTGGTTACGCCCAGCAGGTCAGGTCCAATGCGCACGCCGTGTCCAATGGTGTGGCACGCAGCGCAACGCGTGGTGAACAAGTATTGACCGGGAGATTTCATCTTTAACGCAGGCGCCGCGGCATAAGTGGCCGCTCCCAGTGTGCTGTGATGCGCCCATCCGTCCATGTAAGTCTGGAGGGTGTTGGCCAGGAACCGCGGATTTTCCGTGGCCGAGTTTTGCATCCACTGGCCGGCGGGAACATTGCCAACCAATAACTGTGTGGTATGACCGTCACGATTGCCGGAATCAGGATCAGAATAGAGCCCGAGTTTCTTGCTGATGAGATCAATATCAGCTTGCTTGCCGGTGAGGAAGAGCCATCCTGGGCCGACGTGATATTTTTCCGCGTACGCCTTCAGCACCGCCGGGGTATCACGCTTGGGATCAATAGTGATGGAGTAAAAGAAAATGTCCTTGCCCACGCGGTCTCCCAAAATTTTCTGGGTCTGGACCAGCCGCGCTGTTTCCAGCGGGCAGGAGTCAACGCAGTGGGTGTAAATAAGATCGATAGCTACAGTTTTTCCTTTCAGCAGGTCATCATAAAAATGTACGACCTTGCCATCCTGGGTGATAAGAGGAACGTTGGGGAAATAACCTGCGCCCCAGCGGGGCCCGCTGGCTTCAGCAACCTGGCCGTTCAAAACCAAAATTGAAGCAACCACAATCATTACCGCCGCAAGAGCGGCACTCATTAAAAATTTACGCAACATGAATCAAACTCCTTCAGGAAAACCCGGACCAGGTGCGGCGAGTTGGATCCGGTCTGCACACGCGCAGCG
>DATFDA010000231.1:0-3095 GCA_035252525.1 Candidatus Angelobacter sp.
CCCTTCACCACTTGGTGGTCAGCGTGTTCGAAAAAAAAGACCTGGCCGTTCGCTGGCCCGCTGGTAATCATGACGTGTTCGCCCGGCCCACCGTCTGAGGAATAAAACTCCACGTGCTGGGCCGGTGCAGCATCTTGCGCAAAGGCTACGCCGGCAAAACAGAGCAGGCCGGCCAGGAAGATATGCAGTTTCATGAAATTGCTCCTTTCGAAAAATGATTGCTTAACATGAGTCCTTACTGAACTAATCTCACCGCGTAAGGCGTTCCGTCGCGGTCCGTGATGAAATCGGCCATCACCGGCCGGTCTGACAGATCTCCAGCCACTCGCGCTCCCAGCATCCGCAGCTCAGATCCGGTGACCTCAACTCGCACCATCTGCAAATCGCTGCTGGCACTCGCGGGGTCGTAACTGGGTAACGGAACAAATCCTTCATCATTGGCCGCCTGAGTTGCGCCGGTAACCCTGCGTGTCTGCTCCGTCCGATGCCGTTTGGGTTCCGAATCTGGCCCTGAACTAGCCCTGACAGCCGGCGCAATAGCAGGTGCTTCTTCAGGAGCGTGTACCGGAGTCTTTTTGTTGGCCGTGTGCACAGGGCGCAGCATACCTGCGAAAGCCGCTAAGCCGAGAACACAACCAGCCACCGCAGCCGCCACAGCCAGGCGTATCTGACGACGCCGCCTATGATGGTGGCGAAATCTCTCCATGAGGCTCGCGCCCAACTCAGGCGGCGCGTTTAGGTTGCCCGCGGTCGCAAGCCGGTGCAGCGCTGACGACAGCAACGCTTCTGAGGGCTCGCGGACTGGATCTATCTCACGCATTTTTGATAGCTCAACTTCTTTTTTAAAATTCCGCGACCGCGATGCAGCCGCGAAGCCACCGTTCCCGGCGAGCAGCCCAACAGTGCGGCGGCCTGCTGGTAGCTCAATTCTTCAAGATCGCACAACACCACAGCTTCCCGGTATTGTTGCGGCAAGCCCAGCACCGCTGAACGGAGCGCCGCAAGCAGTTCGCCGTTTGTCAGATCCCCAAGGACATCCAATTCCTCCGCCATGGCGAACTCATTGCTCTCCAGCTCTTCATCTTCAAGCGCCTGCTCGCATCGCGAATCGTTAACCGCCCGGCGGGTAATGTTCCGCGCGATCCCGAACAGGTAACCTGCCACCGTTCCTTTACCGGCATCATAGCCGCGCGCATTATTGATCAACTGCATGAATACTTCCTGCGTCGCTTCTTCCGCTGTAGCGCTGTTTCCACTCATGTGCAGGGCAAACCTGTAAATTGGTCCCTGATAGCGCTCATACAGCGATTTAAATGCTGCCTCGTTACCCTTCGAGAGCTGCCGGAGCAACTCCTGGTCATCTCTCGCCAATTCCGCCATGGTTTTGCCCGGTACTTCTGCTCCTACTATCCATTGCGCGAATTTGAAGATTTCTTCCACAATCTTTTCCAAGTGGCCCTTCTGGGAGGGCTTCCGCCGCCCATCGGTGATGGACCAGGTTATCCAACTAACAGACGGTCGGAGCCGTTGCAGGTGATCGAAAGGTGGTGAAGTCCTGCTATTCTAATGCCGAACTGAAGGAGCCGCCTGTGGTTGAAGCCAAAGTGAACTGGATTGACGGTGAGCGGTTTGCTGCCATTGCCAGCAGCAGGCATGCCATCATGATTGACTCTGACCGGCAGGGCAATTCCGCGCCCGGCCCTATGGAAATGGTCCTTATGGGCCTCTGCGCCTGCACCGCCAATGACGTGGTGAGCATTCTGCGCAAAAAGCGTCAGCCATTCACTGCCATTGAGGTGCGTGCTGAAGCTGAGCGTGCTCCGCAGCCTCCCACCGTGTACACTTCAATTCGCCTGGTCTATACAATCTCGGGCGAGGTAGACCGCAAAGCTGCCGAAGATGCGGTGGCGCTCTCAGAAGAGAAGTACTGCAGTGTGGCGGCCATGCTGAAAAGCACGGCGCGGATTACTACTGAAATTCGCATGAAAACCGCGGAAAATGCGGATGAAACACAGCCCCAGCGCACAAAATAATGAAGCCTGGCTCGGCTTGCGGGAATCTTAACTTTTAAGTTTGGGAGGAAAAGAATGACAGCAAAGAAAGTGGTGGTCTATAGCTCGCCCGGTTGACCGCCATGTTCCTGGGCCAAGGCCTACCTTTCGGAGAAAGGGATCCCGTTTGAAGTGAAAGATGTCAGCGCAGATCAGCAGGCGGTTTTTGAGCTGGTCCGCACCTACAAGAGCCGTTCCACACCCACCATTGTGGTTGGCGAGCAGGTCATGATTGGATTTGATCCTGACCGGCTGGACCAGTTGCTTGCCGACTAGCGCCACTGAAGAGCAGATCAGCCCCCGCAGCGGCCAGTTGTCGCATCCCTGGCGGGGGTACTTCTTTATAGCTGCTGCCACTTTTTGCTGGGGCGCCGCTGCCACCGTGGGCAAAGCCATTTTCAACGCCCGCGTCTTTGCCGCTCACGCCAGAATCTCGCCGCTCGTCTTGTCCCAGGCTCGGACCACCTTCGCCGTGGCGGTGCTCGGCATCTTCCTGATTCTTCGCTATGGCCCGCGTTTTTTCCGCATTAGCCGTCGCGATCTTCTGCTTTGCGCGCTCACCGGGACACTCGGCCTGGCTGGCTCCAACTACTTCTATTACCTGGCAATCGAAAAAGCTACGGTAGCTATTGCAATTACGCTCCAATATACCGCTCCCGTCTGGGTGCTGATCACCATGGTGCTGCGGGGGCGGGACCGGTTTACGCTAGTGCGCGTTTCTGCCGTTTTGCTGGCATTGACGGGGATTGCCCTGGCTATTGATGTTTTTCATTCGGGCCTGAACCTGAAGGCCATGGGCGTTCTTGGCGGCATCATTGCGTCGTTTTCGTTCGCTTTTTACAACATAGTTGCCCAGGAACTGGTCAGCCGTAATCACCAGTTCAAGGTCATGTTTTATGCGTTGCTGGCAGCGGCTCTGCTCTGGATTGTGATAAATCCTCCCCAGAAGCTGATGGCAGAACACTTCAGCGGCGCGCAATGGAACTTCTTGTTCTTGTTTGCCTGCCTGTCCACGCTCCTGCCGTACTTCTTTTACTTCACCGG
>DATFDA010000232.1:0-3642 GCA_035252525.1 Candidatus Angelobacter sp.
CGATCGCGGCCCGGTTCTGATGCGTTTGAGAAAGAGACGCGTCTCTCATCTCCTCTTCGGCGTTCGTTCCAAAAGCACCTCTCAATTCCCGCTCTCGCCAGCGCTGAAGATCAACAGCTTGCGGAGACGTCCGCGATCCCAGAATGACCGCTACTCCGGCGTAATCCGCAGGATGTCATGCTTCACTGCAACCGTCCGCCCGGGGAATGACGATTCAATCTGCTGCTTGAGTTGAGGCACCGTGGGCGCGCCGTTCTGGCCGTTGAGACCGCGAGCGTCGTCCATGAGAATTATGTGGCGGAAGCGCTGGTCGAGCAGGATGGCCTCAAACTCCGAGGTGAGGCGCTGCTTGTTGCCCTGGAGACCGGCCCAGCCGTAGTAACCCGCGTCAAGCCAGAAGAGCGCCGGCTGTTGCAACTTGGCGATAACTTCTGGAATTGCTTTCTGGCTGTCGCCTTCCACGATGTGAATGTGAGATGAGCGGGAAAACTTTTTCTGTGCACGCGCGGCCAGAGCGTGATCGTATTCCACGGAATAAATTTCCGCAAAGCGGTTCTTCATGGCGGCGACCATCTCGCCGTAGTACGTTCCCGTCTCCACCAGCACGCGCAGGCCAAAGCGCTGGGCATATTCGCGCACCGTATGCTGCTTCACCAGATGCGGAGAGCGCACCGGCTCTCCACGCAGCTTCCAGTACCAGTAATCGGGATAATGGCCCGCGGCTTTGTAAAGGCCGTAGAACGGCGTACGCCGGAGGAGATTGCGGAAGCTCTTCATGTGTTCAGCTTGCCAGAATCGTCGCCATTGCGAAAGATTCGAAAATTGAAAACAAACTGAGGAGACAGCTTCAATCTGGATTCTTTGGCAATTTTGGCATTTCTCGCAATTCGCTGCAGCACGGCAGCCCTGAGCAATTCATTTACACTGAACTCGCAGAATAAGTTCAGGGAGAATTCCGTGTCAAACCAGAAGCGCCGTTTCCCTTTTGTTCAGGTGGATGTGTTCACATCAGTTCCGCTGGAGGGGAACCAGCTCGCCGTCTTTCCTGACGCGCGCGGGCTGAGCGACACGGATATGCAGAAGCTGGCCAAGGAGATGAATCTCTCTGAGACCACGTTCGTCTTTCCGCGTGACGTGCTTACGGAGCGTGAGCACGGCGTACGCGTGCGCATCTTTACCGTGGATGAGGAGCTGCCCTTCGCGGGCCATCCCACTCTGGGTACGGCCATGGTGCTACGCGGAGAGACCGGCGCGCCTGAGGTGGCGCTGGACTTGAACGTAGGCAAAATCCCTGTGCAGTTTTCCACACAGGAAGGTTTGCCGTTCGGCCTGATGACGCAGCGCAATCCGGAATTCGGGCAAACGCACACGCGTGAAGACGTGGCCCGCGCCGCCGGACTCAAGATCGAACAGATTGCCGCCGACGTTCCCATTCAGACTGTGAGCACCGGGAATGCCTTTGCCATCGTTCCCGTCGATTCCCTTTCCACCCTCACTCATCTGGCGCCCACCTGGTCCGCGATGAACGGTTATCTCAGCAAGAGCGATGCCAAGTTCTTTTATTTTGTCTCACGGCAGGCGCTCAACACTGAAGCAAAGCTTCAAGCGCGGATGATTTTTTATAACGGGGAAGATCCGGCCACGGGATCGGCGGCGGGGCCGTGCATTGCCTGGGCCGTCAAACATGGCGTTGTTCCTTCCGCTCAGCAGGTGCTGCTGGAACAAGGCGTGGAAATGAAGCGGCGCAGCAGAATTTTTGTGAGCGCGGAACGCGAAGGTGACAAAGTCGTTAACGTGCGCGTGGGCGGTCACACAGTGGAAACCATTCGCGGAGAGATTTTTTTCTAAATTGTTTTTCATCTTGCGGCAGATTTCTCGCGCTCTTCTGCGGAATCCGAAGATGAAAGACTCTTCAGAAAAAAAAATTCGCTTGTTTGCATTCAGGGTACTTTACACGAGTCGCATCTCCAGCCTATGATGCGAAAACAGTTTCAACGCATAACGCAGATTGTTTCACCCAGCCAATCACAAAAACCGAATCCCCACGCAGCCGCCTCCCCCGGGTGCTGCGAAACTGGTGAAGAAATGCGACCCAAAAAAACGATCCTCTGTGTGGACGACAATGAACAGGCGCTATCCATTCGTAAAGTGATGCTGGAGACCCGCGGTTATCGCGTGCTGACTTGCACCAACGGACAGCAGGCGCTCGAAATTTTTCAAAAGGGAGGCGTAGACCTTCTGTTGAGCGATCTGGTGATGCCCGGCGGTCTGGATGGAGCGGACCTGGTGAAGCGAGTGAAGGAGCTCTCGCCTGAGACTCCGGCCATTCTTTTTTCCGGCAAAATCCGGGTGTACGACCAGGACACCAGAGCCGACGTGTTCTTACCCAAGGGGATGTATGCGCCCGTGGAACTGCTGGAGCGCATCCGCATTCTGCTGATCAAGAAGCGCGGGCCCAAGCGCACCGTCAAACCCGAGCCGCTGCCGGTGGCTGTTTAACTTCTTTATATGATCCATGCCACAGATTGAGGGGCGCCCATTCGGGCGCCTTGCTCTGATAAGATCAAATCCGTGGCGCACATCATCCAGGCAGAGAATGTAAGCAAAATTTACCGCATTGGGAAGGTAGATGTGCCCGCCGTGAGCGGCGTAAGTTTGTCCGCCGAGCAGGGTGAGTTCGTAAGCATTGTGGGCCCTTCCGGCAGCGGAAAGTCCACGCTGTTTTACATTCTGGGCGGGCTGACTCAGGCCACCTCCGGCCGCGTGCTCATTGATGGCGCGGACTTCACCGCGCTCTCTGATGCGCAGCGCACGGCGATGCGCAAGAGCAAAATCGGTTTTGTCTTCCAGAAGTTCAATCTTCTGCCAACGCTCACCGCGCGCGACAACATCCAGATTGCCCGCGAGATCTCCGGCCGCAACGGAGCCGATCCTGAATTCTTTAAGCAGGTAACGGAAATGCTGGGCGTGGCCGGACGCCTGGAACATCGGCCATCAGAGATGTCCGGCGGCGAACAGCAACGCGTCGCACTGGCCCGCGCCATCATTAACCGTCCGGCAATCATTCTGGCCGACGAGCCCACGGGAAATCTCGATTCCAAAAACTCTGAGATTGTGCTGCGCATGCTGCGCGAAGCCAACCAGAAATTCGGCCAGACGGTGCTGATGATCACGCACAACCCGGAGGCGGCGGAAATCGGAGACCGCATCATTCACATGCGCGACGGCCACATCGTCACGCCGGACAAGGATCCGCAGTGGGCGAGGCACAATCCCGTTGAGTAAATTGGTAACTGAGTAATCGGCTAATTGCGCGTGCGGCTGAGCTTCTGACGGAGAAGGCGCAGCCGCTGGAAAAAGGGTTCGGGGCCGAGGCGCAAGTTTCGCTTCTGTGTTGATAATTAAAGCAGCGAACGGTCAAGACTCGGTGATTTTCCAGGAGCCACGACGGGGGGCTTAACATCGGCCAGCCAGGATTCAGACCCGGTGGTGTATAATGAGGTATCCCGTTAAGTGTGATTCACAGCGGTTAGCGAGCCGGTCCAGCCTTCAAGCGACAACCCATCTCACAGAAACCAGTCAATCTTCTCTCAGCAGGAAATATCAACAACTTAAGGAACAAACAACAATGGAACAAGGAAT
>DATFDA010000233.1:0-3537 GCA_035252525.1 Candidatus Angelobacter sp.
TATCTTCGGCGGCATTCTGCGCGTGGACACACTGGCGAACGGCGTAGTGGAGGCCGCTCGCGCTACGAATCTGACGCTTCCGCTGGTCCTGCGTCTGGAAGGAACGAATGTGGAGCAGGGCCGAGAGATCCTGAAGAAATCCGGCCTGAACTTCCAGGTGGCAGAAACGATGAAGGATGCCGCGGAGAAAGTTGTTACAGCAGCGGGAAGAGGGTAATCCATGGCGGTATTTGTTGATAAATCCACGCGGTTGATTGTCCAGGGCATTACCGGACGCGAAGGCACCTTCCACGCCAAAGGCGCGCAGGACTACGGGACCAAAGTTGTGGGCGGTGTCACGCCTGGCAAGGGCGGCACCACGCATGAAGGCTGGCCGGTGTTCAACACCGTGCAGGAAGCCAAAGAGAAGACCGGCGCAAACGCCACGGTGATTTTCGTCCCGCCGCCATTTGCCGCCGACGCCATCATGGAAGCCGTCGACGCCGAGATGCCATTGATCGTCTGCATCACGGAAGGCATTCCGGTACTGGACATGGTGAGGGCGTATGAGTACCTCAAGCTCAAAGGCAAATCACGTCTTATCGGCCCCAACTGCCCCGGCATTATTTCTCCCGGCAAATGCAAGATCGGCATCATGCCGGGACACATTCATAAAGAAGGCAATATAGGCATCGTTTCCCGCTCGGGCACGCTGACCTATGAAGCCGTATTTCAACTCACGAGGCGCGGCGTGGGGCAATCAACCGCGATCGGCATCGGCGGCGATCCCATTATTGGGACCAATTTTATTGATGCGCTCGAGGCATTCAACAAAGATCCGGAGACGGAAGCCGTCATCATGATTGGCGAAATCGGCGGCAACGCGGAAGAAAACGCGGCGGCATACGTGAAACAGCACATGAAAAAGCCGGTGGCGGCATTTATTGCTGGGCAAACGGCGCCTCCGGGACGCCGCATGGGACACGCTGGGGCCATCATCTCCGGCGGGCACGGCACTGCGGCCGAGAAGATCAAGTCTTTGGAAGCTGCCGGGATAGCGGTGGCAAAGTCGCCGGCGCAGATGGCAGAAACGCTGCTGGAGCGCTTCGCTGTGAAGGCATCAAAGTAAAAGACCAAGAGGAGCTAGTTTAAAAATCGAAATGGAAACTTTGCAACGGACCTTCTCCATCATTAAACCCGACGCGGTGGGCAAAGGCGCTACCGGCGATATTATTCACATGCTCCAGGAAAAAGGATTTCGCATCATCGGAATGAAGATGCTTGAAATTAATAAGGCCCAGGCCGAAGGTTTTTATGCCGTCCACGCCAGCCGGCCCTTCTTTGATTCCCTCACTACGTTCATGTCCAGCGGACCCATGGTTGTGCTGGCGCTGGAGAAGAACAACGCCATTGCCGACCTGCGCAAGCTGATGGGAGCCACCAACCCCGCCAACGCCGAAGCGGGGACGATCCGCAAAAAATGGGCGGAGTCGATTGAGCGCAATGCCATCCACGGCTCCGATGCGGACGACACCGCACGCTTTGAACTGAGCTACTTCTTTGCCGGATACGAACTGGCTAAGTAGACCCTTTCTTGCAGACTGGCCCATATCAACGAATGCTATGGGCCGGCCCTGCTGATTCTTTTTCCTGCTGAGCTGGTTGGATATGCTTGCTCTCTTCTTCCCTCGCCGCTGGCTTTCGAACTATTTCTTGAAATGTCCTCCTTTCATGACAAGTAGTTCGCAACTTTGTACCTTGATCGGCTTATCGTCATATCAACCATCGTACCTACGTAACCAGTAGCTCTCCCAAAGCAGTTAGTTTTAGGTCGCACACGAGGCCACTCGCAGCTACAATCCTTGCAGCTCTGAACCACAAATCACTTACAACGCAGTATATGCAACCGCGTGCAAGAGGGAGAATCCATGGATTCAATCGGCCAAAGTGTGTTTTCTCGCAAGCTTTACAACAGTTTGAAAAGCCCCAGCCGGCTTCATGCAACCATGCTGACGCTGGTAGTTGCTTTCATTCTTAGCTCAACGTTTTCTTTTGCGCAGGCCATTGCGCCGTCTTCATCAACTACAGAGCAGCATAACCGCATCATTGTTAAATTGAAAACTTCACTGGCCCAGGCCACAGAGGCAGAATTCACTACCGCGACAGCGGTCCAGCAAATGCACATCGCTCCCGGGCAGGCCAAAGGCGCGCGGGTGCAGGCCTTTATGCGGCAATACTCAGCCCAGCAGCTCTCACCCATGTACCCGGGCATCGTTCACGTTAAAAAGCAACGCAAATGGTCGGATGCGCAGTTTGCCGACTACATTCGGCAACGTTTCCCTGCCCGCGCACACAGGCGCTCCAAGTCCGCTGCTCTCCCGGAGCTTTCAAGGACCTATGTTCTTGATCTTGGTTCTGTATCGGACGCGCAAAAGAACCGCATCCTTCAACGCCTGAAGGCTGACGCCAATATCGAATTTGCGGAGCCAGTCCATACGTTTTCCTCCAAGCAAATCCCGAACGATCCTTTCCTGGCAACGAGCGGAAGCTGGGGCCAGCCCTACGCTGATCTATGGGGCCTGTTTTCCATCAATGCTCCTGCCGCCTGGGACACTTCTACCGGAACCGGAGTGGTAGTAGCCGTGGTAGATACAGGACTTGACATTAACCACCCCGATATAGCCGCCAACGTCTGGACGAACCCAGGAGAAATCGATTCCAACTTCTTTGACGATGACAACAATGGATTCGTCGACGATGTGCATGGCTGGAACTTCATTTTTGGCAACAATGACGTCACTGACTTCAGTGGACACGGCACGCATGTTGCTGGCACCATTGCAGCCACAGGAAACAACGGAATCGGCATAATCGGTGTCGCCTGGGGCGCGCAGGTAATGCCGTTGGAAGCGCTGGACAATTCTGGCACCGGCTTTGACTTCAACCTTGCTCCCGCCATTATGTATGCCGCCGAAAACGGAGCGGACGTAATCAACGCATCATGGGAAGGGCTGGAGCCTTCTCAGAGCATTGAAGAAGCCATTCAATTTGCCACGGGCATGGGTGTGGTCTTTGTGGCTGCCGCCGGCAACTCAAGCCAGGACGCCATGAACTCTTTTCCCGCCAGCTCACCTGAAGCCATCACCGTTGCTGCCTCTGATGCATTCGGCAATTTCGCTTTTTTCTCCAACTTCGGTCCCAAAATCGACACGACGGCTCCGGGCGCTGACATTCTTTCACTGCAAGCCAGCGGAACATTTTTGGCTTTTCCGGTGAGTGACGGGTACATCCGGCTGAGCGGAACCAGCATGGCTGCGCCGCATGTTTCCGGCGTCGCTGCTCTGGCGCTCTCGCAGAATCCGGCTTATTCCACAGAACAAGTCCGGCAGATCATCCGGTCCTCTAACACAAGTGTTCCATTCGATTCCAGATTTGGATACGGCACCCTCAATGCGGCTGCCGCTGTCGCGGTTGTGAACCCACTGGAAGCGAAGATTAACGGCCTGCAATTCGGCGCCAGTCCCATTGATCCAATCACTATCTCAGGCGTCGCCCAGG